>JBILHV010000005.1:0-17292 GCA_044350305.1 Burkholderiaceae bacterium | reverse complement strand
GGCTCTTTTAAACGATGCGTGGGTCAGTCGGTTATCCAAGCGCTTGCTGCAACGCTAAGTGATAGGCAGGTAGACGCGAGGCAATCGCTACCTTGCGGGCGTCGAGCGCCGCCTGTGCGGATGCGTCGTGCTGCGGCGCCGCCGCCCAAACAGGGGCGGGGAAATGCAAATCGTCCTCCCAGCGCGGAATGATGTGCCAATGTAGGTGTGGGACGACATTGCCGAAGGCCGCCAGATTAATCTTGTGAGGCTGCAGAATGTTTCGTTGAACCGATTCCACCAGAAATACGGCGCGCATCAAAGCGGTTTGTTCCTGTTCGCTGAGGTCTGTCATCTCGACGACGTGAGCAGTCCACACCACACGCGTGAAGCCCGGGTAGGCTGGGTCGACCGCATCGATGACCCGAAACTGCGGTCCTTGCCAAAGCAACACGCCACCTGTGGTCTGACAAAGCGGGCAGTCTAAAAGAGATACGTGTCCCATGTTACTGATGCCGCACGCTTAGGCAAACAGCCGGGCAAGCTCAACGCCAGGGTCTGGCGCACGCATGAACGCTTCACCAACCAGAAACGCGTGTACATCGTGATCGCGCATTTTCTTCACGTCGGCCGGCTGCAAGATACCGCTCTCGGTGACGACGCGCTTGTCTGCAGGAATGCGCGCCAGCAAGTCAATCGTCGTTTGCAGAGACGTTTCGAACGTACGTAAGTTACGATTATTGATGCCTAGTAATGACGTGTTCAGGTCTAGCGCAATTTCAAGCTCTTGTGCGTCGTGCACTTCGACGAGCACGTCCATGCCGAGCTCGAAGGCGCAGGCTTCAAACTCGCTCAGTTGGGTCGCGCTCAAGGCTGAGACGATTAGCAAGATGCAGTCGGCACCCATGGCGCGCGCAGCGATGATTTGATACGGGTCGACCATAAAGTCTTTACGCAGCACTGGAAGCGCGCAGGCAGCACGGGCCTGGCGCAAATAGTCGTCCGCACCTTGAAAGAACTGAACATCTGTCAACACAGACAAGCAGGCCGCGCCGTGCGAGGCATACGACACAGCAATTTCAGCGGGTTGGAAGTTCTCTCGCAAGATGCCTTTTGAGGGAGACGCCTTTTTGACTTCGGCAATTACGCCGGGAAGACCTGCTTCAATCTTTTGTTCGATCGCTTGTGCAAAGCCACGGATATCGTGGCGAGCTTTTGCGGCCTGGAGAAGTTCCGCCTCGCTCACACGCTTGCGGTCTGCTGCCACTTCTTGTTCCTTGACGGCAAGGATTTTATTGAGGATATCGCTCATGCTGCAAATTTCCGGGTGTGGGCGCAAAAGGCTTCAAGCTTGGCGCGTGCGGCGCCGCTGGAAATGGTCTCGAAGGCAATGTCTATACCCTGCTTAATGGTGGCGGCATGGTTGCCGACATAAATTGCCAGCCCGGCGTTGTACGCAACGATGTCTCGTGCAGTCCCGGGCGTGTTGTCCAGCGCCTCGAGTACACGATCTCGTGACTCTTCTTTGCTATTGACGCGAATGCCGCGAGTCGACACCATGTTCAAGCCAAAATCTTCTGGATGGATTTCGTATTCGCTGATCACGCCATCCTTGAGCTCGCCCACTAAGGTGCCTGAACCCAGTGACGCCTCATCGAGACCGTCTTTGCCGTGCACGATCATCACATGCCGTGAACCAAGCAACTGCAACACGCGGACTTGAATGCCGACCAAGTCTGGATGAAACACACCCATCAGCTGGTTGGCCGCACTTGCTGGATTAGTCAGGGGCCCGAGAATATTAAAAATAGTACGCACACCGAGTTCTTTACGAATCGGTGCGATGTTTTTCATCGCACCGTGGTGGGCTTGCGCAAACATGAAGCCAATGCCGGTTTGCTCGATGCACTCAGCAATCTGTTCTGGTGTGAGCGCTAAATTAGCACCCAGTGCCTCAAGCACATCAGCACTGCCGGAGGATGACGAAGCGCTGCGCCCGCCGTGTTTTGCGATCGGGACACCCGCGGCAGCCGCGACAAACATCGCTGTCGTGGAGATGTTGAAGGTGTTGCTGCCGTCGCCACCCGTGCCGCACATATCCACCATGTCTTGCGGGTTAGAGATCTTCACAGGGGTAGCGAACTCGCGCATCACCGTTGCCGCGGCGGTGATTTCACCAACCGTTTCTTTTTTGACACGCAAGCCCATCAGCAGCGCGGCCGCGATGGCGGGCGACATTTCGCCGCGCATGAGCATACGCATCAAGTGCAGCATTTCATCATGGAAGATTTCGCGATGCTCGATGCAGCGATGTAGCGCTTGATTAGGAGTAATCATGCTTAGGCCCCGTATTGTGCTGAACCGAGATCAATGAAATTGCGCAGCATGGCGTGGCCGTGTTCGCTCAGGATAGATTCCGGATGAAACTGTACGCCATAGATCGGCAAGGTTTTATGTCGCACGCCCATGATCTCGCCATCAGCTGTTTGAGCTGTGATGGCCAAGCAATCTGGAAGGGTCGCGCGTTCGATGGCAAGCGAGTGATAACGAATCACCGTAAAGGGTGACGGCAGACCTTTAAATACATCAGAGCCTGTGTGCGTGACCTCCGAGGTCTTGCCATGCATAATTTGCTGGGCGCGAACAATCTTGCCACCAAAGGCGGCACCGATCGCTTGATGTCCGAGACACACACCGAGCAACGGCACTTTGCCGGCATAACGTTTGATCACATCAATCGAAATACCTGCTTCAGCGGGCGAGCAGGGACCGGGCGAAATGCAAATATGGTCCGGACGCAACGCGTCGATTTCCTTGAGCGTGATCTGGTCGTTGCGATAAACGCGAACGTCTTGTCCCAGTTCGCCAAAATATTGCACCAAGTTATAGGTGAATGAATCGTAATTGTCGATCATGAGAAGCATAGTAAGCCCTAAGTCATTGATTTCAATAGAAAATGGTATGGAGTGATGTTTGAGGACGTATCGATCCCTACGGCTACTAGACTTACAACATTTACACTAAACTCAAGATCTCGAGTGTTGTGACTGTAGCCAGTGTAAGCGAGTAGCCAGACACTTTTTAGAATCATTTAATTCTATTCCCCGATCGAAGATAAATCGTTTTTTAGGAGCCCATGATGGCCGATCTCGATGTCTATAAAAAGCAGAAATTTGGTCAAAAAATTGGTTTTGGTCAACATCCGGCATTGCTAATTATCGATTTTCAGGTTGGCTTTGCCGACGCGGACGTGCTTGGCGGTTTTAATATGCTCAGCGCGATTGAGCAGACATCAAAATTGTTAAAGACCGCGCGGAGCTCGAAAGTGCCTGTTGCGCACGTGCGATTTGCAACAGAAATGCAAGGCGACGACATCGGTACATTTGCGGTCAAGGTGCCATCGCTTAGGAAATTATCGCCTGACTCGAAAGACGCACAGTTTGTCGAAAGTGTCCGGCCAAAGAAAGGCGAGTGGGTCTCTACCAAACGCCACGGATCAGCTTTTTTTGGTACAAACTTGGCGGGATGGCTTAATTCTATAGGCGCAGATACGTTATTCATCACGGGCTGCACCACGAGCGGTTGCGTGCGTGCGAGTACGATTGATGCGTCCGCTTATGGCTTGCGTCCGATGGTAGTGACGGACTGTGTAGGGGATCGCGCAGAGGGGCCTCATCGGGCCAATCTGTTTGATATGGAGCAGAAGTATGCGGACTTGGTAACGTCCAAACAAGTAGTTGCATATTTTAAAACGCTTAAAAATAAGTGAGCTAGCCTGTCGGGTTCTTGTTTGCCTGATTAGAACGGTTGATCAAGACCGTTTTGCACTTGTTCAGCGGCGCGCAACACTGCGCGGGCTTTCGCTTCGGTTTCCAGCCATTCCATTTCTGGATCTGAGTCAGCAACGATGCCCGCTGCGGCTTGCACGTACAGCATGCCGTCTTTGATGATGCCGGTACGGATAGCGATGGCCACATCCATCTCTCCGCCATAACTCAAGTAGCCGGCGGCGCCACCGTAGATGCCGCGACGCACGGGTTCGAGCTCGTCAATCATCTGCATGGCACGCACTTTGGGCGCACCGGTCAGTGTTCCCGCTGGGAAGGACGCACGCAGCACATCCATATTGCTCATGCCGGCTTCGAGCGTGCCCGTCACGTTGGATACCAGGTGCATGACGTGCGAATAGCGCTCAATCACCATGGTGTCGGTAACTTCGACGGAGCCGATCTTGGCCACACGTCCGACATCGTTACGTGCGAGATCAATCAACATCACGTGTTCGGCGCGCTCTTTCGGATCGGCTAGCAGTTCGGCTGCGAGCGCGGCATCTTCTTCGGGTGTACCACCACGTTTACGTGTGCCGGCTAAGGGGCGAATCGTGATGCAGGTTTCGGGCGCCTGACCCGCTGGCGCACCGTCGGGCAAGGGGATGGCTTCCTGGCGAACCAAAATCTCTGGCGACGCACCCACCACCTGGAAATCACCAAAGTTCCAGAAGTACATGTAGGGTGATGGGTTCAGAGAGCGCAATGCTCGGTACAGCGATAACGGTGAGTCACTGAAAGGCTTTGTAATCACCTGACCCACCTGCACCTGCATCAGATCGCCGGCAGCGATGTATTCCTTGGCGCGGCGCACGGCGGCCAGATAGTCGGCTTTAGCGAAACTACGTTGTTCTTTCGTGATCACGCTTGCATGACTGTACGGAATCTCTACCGGCTTACGTAATTTAATGCGCAAGTCTTTCAGACGTTGTTGCGCCCGGTTATAGGCTTCGGGTTCTGAGGGGTCTGCGTAGACCATCAAGTAAATCCGGCCCGCTAGGTTGTCGACGATGACGAGTTCGTCGGTTTGGAGCAATAAAATATCTGGTGGACCTTCGCCCATTCCAGCTGGATACGGTTTGGCTGCGGGGCCAAGTTTGGGCTCGATATGTCGCACCGCGTCATAACCAAAGTATCCTGCTAGTCCACCTGCGAACCTTGGCATGCCAGGACGCAACGCAACTTTAAAGCGTGCCTGGTAGTCGGAGATAAAGCGCAAGGGGTCGCCTTCGTAGGTCTCAACCACCTTGTCATCACGCAAGACGGTGGTTGTCGTGCCACGCGCCTGAATCACGTTGCGCGCGGGCAAGCCGATAAATGAATAGCGACCGAAACGCTCGCCACCCACGACGGATTCGAGCAAGCAGGAATTTTTACCGTTTTGCGGGCTGCTGTGCGCAAGCTTCAGATAAATGCCCAGAGGCGTATCTAGGTCAGCGTAGGTCTCGGCGACCAACGGGATGCGGTTATAGCCTTGTGCCGCAAGGGCTTTGAATTCAAGTTCAGTCATCTGTTTAGGCGGTTCTCGCAGTTAGCAGACCGGGTTAAGCAATAAAAAAAGCCCGGCCATGGTTGGACGGGCTTGGTTTGTACTGTTGGCTATTCGCTTATCGCGACTAAGCCGGACTTTGACGCACCGTCACCCGGAACACAAACGCCACCAGCGCCAAGAGGCGACAGGTACGGAAGCGGTACGTAGTGACAAGGACATCGTTAATCTCTATTTAACGTTCTGCAACCCACTGAGCTGCATGTTCAATGGAATCTACTATAGCATCGACATCCAGCGAATGCACGCTCTCACCTTCGTTGTAGCCATAGGGCACCGCTAGGAAAGAGCAGCCTGCGGCGCGGGCTGAGAGGGCATCATTCACAGAATCCCCCACGGCAACGGTCCGATTTGGTGAGCTTTTGAGTAAATTGCAAGCATGCAGCATCGGGGCGGGGTGGGGCTTTCGGTCGGCAAGAGTGTCCCCGCAGACGATGGCCTGCATGTATTTGGCCAAACCGGTGCGTTCTAGCAGTGGCACGGCAAACTCGGCATTTTTGTTGGTCACCACGGCCATGCGCATACCCATTGCCTGGAGGCGGTCGAGGCCGGGTCGAACCCCCTCAAAAATGATGGCTTGATCGCCGTTGATGCGGTGGTAGTTGGCCGTATAAGACACTTTGGCTTGCTTGAACAGCGCGTCCGAAGGGGCTTGCCCGGCCTGAACGCTCGTGAGAACGCGCCGAATCAGATTATCGGAGCCCTTGCCGATATAAGTCGCGATTTCCGCTTGCGTGATGGCGGCAAACTTTAAGTCGGCAAGCATGGCGTTAACCGCCACCGTAAAGTCAGGAATCGTATCCATCAAGGTGCCGTCTAAGTCGAGCAGAACGGCGTCAAACGCTATAGACGCGGAGGTGCGTGCGGAGGTCATTGATCGGCGAGTGCAATCTGGGCGCGCATCGCGTTAATTACGGTTTGATAGTCGGGCTGCCCAAAAATTGCTGAGCCTGCAACGAAGGTATCGGCGCCCGCTGCGCGGATGTCTCGAATATTGTCCGTCTTGACACCGCCATCCACTTCAAGCGCGATGGCTTGTCCGCCAGCCTGGAGGTGCGCGTCAATCAGTTTGCGCGCAGCACGCAGTTTCGTGAGGGTCGCAGGGATAAAGCTTTGACCGCCAAACCCCGGGTTCACCGACATCAGCAGAATGATGTCGACCTTGTGCATGACATGTACGAGCCAATCCAGCGGCGTGGCGGGGTTAAATACGAGCCCCGCTTTACAGCCCTGCTCGCGGATGAGGGCCAGGCTGCGATCCACGTGACGGGAGGCTTCGGGATGAAACGTAATCACGTTGGCGCCCGCTTTGGCAAACATCGGAATCAGGCTGTCGACCGGTTCGACCATCAGATGCACGTCAATCGGCACCTCCACATGGGGGCGAATCGCCTCACAAACCATAGGGCCAATCGTCAAATTAGGAACGTAATGGTTGTCCATGACGTCAAAATGGATCCAATCGGCGCCGGCGGCGACAACATTTCTAACTTCTTCACCCAGTCGGGCGAAGTCCGCAGATAAAATACTGGGAGCGATGCGAGCTGTTGTCAAGGCGGTTGTTTCTGGCATGATGTGCGAACACCGAGTCGAATTAGCTCTCATTATTGCAGTTTTCTCTGGATGTGCATGTGAAACCTTTTGAACTTTCGGTGGCGGTCGAACCGCACTTTGTGGCGGACCAGTCCAATCCGGCCAAACATCAGTTCGTCTTTGCCTACAAAGTCCGCATTACCAACACCGGCGAGCGACCCGCACAAGTGATTAGTCGCCACTGGGTCATTACGGATGGTGATCAGGGCGAACAGGAGGTCCGTGGCTTGGGTGTGGTGGGGCAGCAACCCTTACTCGCACCGGGCGAAACCTTCGAATACACCAGTGGTTGTCCGTTAAAGACACCCGTGGGAACTATGCGTGGCAGTTATCACTGCGTGGGAGAAAACGGTGTGCCGTTTGAGGTCGATATCCCTGAGTTTGTGCTGGCCATGCCGCGCACCTTGCATTGAAATCACTCATGATCAGCTCACATCAACCTATGCGTCTACTTTGGGTTAGTTTCTTGTTGGTCTTGCTAGCGGGCTGCACGACCGTGAGTGAGCCTCCTGCGCCTGCGCCCGCGGCCCCCGCACCCGCTCCTGCCGTGACACCGGCTGTGCCTTCGGGACCGATCTCGGATAGCGCTGCACGCCAGTTGCAAGGTCGTTTTGTGTCGGCAAACTGGTCCGAGTTGCCCGGGTGGTCCGATGATGATTTGAAAAATGTTTGGACGACATTTCTGCGTAACTGCCAAGGGCTGATGCGCCCCACCTCGACGAACCTCGCGGGCCCGACGCGTGCGACACCGCTTGCCTGGCAGCCGGTGTGCGCGGCCGCATCGGATCGCGCGCGCGCTCCGGCGGCGAACGACCCACAGGCCGTCAGAAGATTTTTACAGACCTGGTTAAGCCCTTGGCGCCTACAGGGCCCAGATGGCAAGCCGGCGAGCAATATTGTGACGGGTTACTACGAGCCGCTCGTGTTGGGTTCTCGCACGCGCACGGGCGCGTATCAATGGCCGCTTTACACCGTGCCCGCTGACTTGCTTACGATCGACTTAGGTCGCGTGTATCCGGAGCTTGCCGGTAAACGCGTGCGCGGGAAATTAGATGGCAAGCGGGTAGTGCCCTACGAAAGCCGCGCCGCAATCGAGGCCTCTGGTCGACGCCCTCCTGCAATCGTTTATGTCAACGATCCCGTGGATAACTTCTTCCTGCAGGTGCAGGGATCCGGTCGTGTGCAGCTACCAGATGGCAAGACCATACGTGTGGCGTATGCGGATCACAACGGCCACCCGTATGTCTCGATTGGTAAGTGGTTGGCAGATAAAGGTGAAATGCCCATTGCACAGACTTCCATGCAAAACATACGCGCCTGGGCTAAACGCAATCCCAATCGCACGCAAGAGATGCTGAACGCAAATCCGGCCACGGTGTTCTTTGCGGAAGAAGCCATCACAGATCCAGAAATTGGCCCCAAGGGCGCCTACGGCATACCCTTGATGGCGAAGCGCTCGATCGCAGTTGATACAAATTTTGTACCGCTCGGCACACCTGTATTTTTGTCGACGACCATGCCAGCCTCTAACACCGCGTTAAATCGACTGGTCTTTGCGCAAGACACGGGAACAGCCATTCGTGGTGCGGCACGAACAGACTTTTATTGGGGCTTTGGTGCTGCGGCGGGTGAGCTCGCAGGCAGAATGAAACAGAATGGACAGATGTGGGTGCTGTGGCCGAAACAGGCCGGCGCACCGTCGGCGCGATGATCAGGACGACATAACCGGATGAGCGCTTCAATCGTTGTGTGTGGCAGTGGCATAGTGGGCTTAGCGACGGCGCTGGCATTCGCCCGCAAGGGTGAGGCGGTCACGCTCGTTGGTCCGCGGCCGACCGTGCAAAACTTGTCTCAAGGTGAGTTCTTTGCCCGGGTATATGCCTTGTCACCCGCAAGCCAGCGTTTTCTTGCATCGATCGGCGTCTGGGATTTGATGGATGCACGACGGTTGACATCGGTTCAGGCGATGGAGATTCATGGCGACGGTAATGGATTGTTGAACTTGAACGCCTGGCAATCCGCGCAACCCGAGCTGGCCTGGATCGTCGAGTCCTCAGAGATTGAGCGCGTGTTGGTGCAAGCAGCGCAAGTGTTGGGCTTGCGCTGGATTACCGAAAAATTTGCATCCTATGCGCCTGGCGCGCTCACCACGGACCGAGGCACCACCCTTGAGGCCGAGTTATTCATCGCCGCTGACGGCGCACAGTCGCCGTTGCGCGCGGCAGCAGGGTTGACAGTAGAGAGCCGCCCTTACGGAGCGACTGCGCTCGTGGCTCATTTCAACTGCAACGCGCCACACCAAGGGACCGCCTTGCAATGGTTTGGTTCGGATGGTGTCTTGGCCTTGTTGCCTATGCCTGACACGGCGCAGGGCCCACAAGTGTCGATGGTATGGTCCTTGAAAGAAGCCATCGCGAATGAGGTCCTGGCGATGCCCGCTGCACAGCAGGCTTCAGCATTGCAGATAAGATTGGCGGCGGCGACTGCTGGGCGTTTAGGTGCATTAACATTGCGCAGCGCGGTACATGGCTTCCCCTTGACGCTCAATCAGTCTCCCATCATTGGCGATTGCTTGGCGCTCGCTGGCGATGCGGCGCACCGCTTGCATCCCTTAGCTGGGCAAGGACTTAACCTTGGGTTAGGTGACGTACAAGCGCTAGTCGACACCGTCGCCGCGCGTGAGTCGTTCCGCAGCCCTGGTGATCCAATGGTATTGCGGCGGTATCGCCGACTCCGCGCGGAGCCTGTGATGGCGATGCGTCTCGTGACCGACGGTCTGGCCCGTCTGTTTGATATTCAACACGCCCCCGTTGTCTGGTTGCGTAACATGGGGATGAACCTCGCAGAAAAGTTACCGTTTATTAAGCGGCAGCTAATTGCAGGCGCATCCCGCTAGGAGAAATAATGTTTAAACGTTTGTTCATGAGTATGTCGTGGGTGGTAGCTTCTTTGTTGAGCACAGCCGTGCTGGCACAGGCGACACCCCCTGCCGTCGCGGCGGCTGCTGCGGTGAGCGCCGAGGATGCCAAAGCGGCGGCGGTCAAAAAGCTTTTTGCCGAACGCTTCAATAACCCACCGATTGTCGGCGTGCGCCCAACCCCTTACGGTCTATATGAAGTCCAGCTTGGGTCAGACCTCGTCTATACCGACGAAAAGGTGAACTTTGTTTTGGATGGAACGCTGATCGATGCCAAAACACGCCGCGACATCACACGCGAGCGTCAGGATGAGTTAGCAAAACTGCCGTTCGAACAGTTGCCCTTCGAGTTATCTTTTAAGCAAGTGCGCGGCGATGGCTCACGTAAGCTCGCTATTTTTGAGGATCCTAACTGCGGCTATTGCAAAACGCTACGCAAATCGTTGGGAGAAATTGACAACCTGACTGTTTACACGTTCCCCTACCCGATCCTCTCTCCTGACTCGACACAAAAAGTTAAAAATATCTGGTGCGCAAAAGATCGTGGTGAAACATGGGATGCTTGGATGCTAAAAGGGGTAGTACCCCCAAAGGTTGACTGCGAGGTTCCTGTTGATAAGATGGTAGCGCTCGGTCAAAAGTTGATGGTGCGTGGGACGCCAGCCATATTCTTCGCCGACGGCAGTCGAGTCGGGGGTGCTATTCCGAAAGAAGAGATTGAGAAAAGATTGAAGCAGTGAGTCCTGTCGGTTTAAGAATACAGCTGATTTTTTTAAGTGGACCGTGATTACGGTCTTTAAGTCTGATTATCTGGAGATGACAATGCGTATTGCAGTGCTTGATGATTATTTGAAAGTAGCCCAAGGGTTGGCTGACTGGTCTTCGCTTGGCGCAGACGTTAAATTTTTTCATGAGTTTATTCAGCCAGAGCAGCTCGCAAAGACCTTGGCTGATTTCGAAGTGGTTGTCGCCATGCGTGAGCGCTCAGCGTTTCCTGCCGCCGTCATTCAAGCGATGCCGAAACTTAAATTACTCGTGACCACAGGACTGCGCAACAACTCGATCGACCTGGACGCTTGTCGTCAAAAAGGTGTGGTGGTGTGTGGCTCGCCAGGCGACCCCAAGAGCACCGGCGCCACCGCAGAACTCGCTTGGGCCTTGATGCTGGCGTTGTTTAAAAAGATTCCTCAAGAGTCGGCCAACATGACGAACGGACTTTGGCAGACGTCGATGCCCCCCACCATTGAAGGTAAGCGACTTGGTTTGGTGGGCGCTGGCCAGTTGGGCAAAAAGGTCGCCAAGGTTGGTCAAGCATTTGGGATGGAAGTCGTAGCATGGAGTCCTAACCTGACCGAAGAGCGCGCAGCCGAGGCCGGCGTGAAGCTCGTCACCAAGCAAGAGCTCTTCAGTACTTCGGATGCGATTAGCGTGCACATGGTGCTGAGTGAGCGGTCGCGTGGCGTTGTCGATGATGCGAGCTTGAAGTCGATGAAGCCAACAGCGTTTATCGTCAACACGTCGCGCGCTGGGTTAATCGACCAAGTTGCTTTGCGCGCGCTGTTAGAGCAAGGCAAGATTGGTGGCGTCGGGATCGACGTCTATGATGCGGAGCCTCTTGCCGCCGATGATGTATGGCGTAAGACCCCACGCACACTCCTGACACCGCACTTAGGTTATGCGACGCCAGAAAACTTCGCAGCCTTTTACCCCAATGTTGTTGCAAACATTGCGGCATGGGTCGCAGGCAAGCCGCAGCGGGTGCTGACCTAATGCAACCCGTCTTGCCGCTCCATATTGTTGCAAGGTTGCTGCTTGTTTTATTAATGGCAGCAGCCGTTTATTTTTTTAGCGGCTTTGTGGTGCCGGTGCTCGCGGCGTTGATTATTGGCTTTGCGAGCTGGCCTCTCTATTCAAAATGGCTGGAGATTTGCGGCGGACGGACGATTCTGGCTGCCAGCACGGCGCTGGTAGCCATCGTTGTCCTGCTGATCGTTCCGATTTCGATCGCACTCTACTATTCTGTCAACGAGGCAAGAATTTTTGTGGCTTGGGTGTTGGCTGCAAACCGAGACGGTGTCGATGCGCCTTCCTGGATCGTCGCACTGCCGGTGGTGGGCGAAACCCTTGGGTCGTACTGGGCCGAGTATCTCGGCGAGCCGCATGCAATCGGGAGCATGATCGAACTGGTCAGCGGTCAACACATTGGCAATATTTATCGCCTCGTGTTGACGGCAACCGGTAACTTTTTTCACATCATGCTTACCTTGCTGTTCATGCTGATTACGCTTCTGTTCGTCTACAAAGACGGCCATCACATGGCAGCTCAGCTCGATATCTTGGGTGAACGCGTACTGCCAACCCGTTGGCAAAGATTTTCACGGGTAGTACCTGCGACGATCAGTGCGACTGTGACGGGAATGGGTCTTATCGCAGTAGGCGAAGGGGTGGTGTTGGGCTTGGCCTACTGGATCGCAGGCGTGCCATCGCCTGTTTTACTGGGCGTGATCACAGCCGTGATGGCGATGATCCCCGGTGGTGCTCCGCTCGCCTTTACTCTGGTGTCGCTCTATTTGGTGGGCTCGGGCAATCCTCTTGCGGGTGCCGGTTTGTTTGCCTGGGGATCGATTGAACTCTTTATCGTCGATAAGACCTTGCGACCACGATTAGTTGGTGGGCCCGTTAAGCTGCCGTTTCTGCCAACGTTTTTTGGTCTAGTAGGTGGCGTGACGACGATGGGCTTTGTCGGCTTATTTATTGGCCCGGTCTTAATGGCGCTAATTGTTGCCCTGTGGCGCGAGTGGGTCCTTGGCGTGAAGGTTGACACCCTCACATAGTGTGAGCAGTTCGCTCAGGGACTTGACCTGCATTTTTGCTAATACGCGTGAGCGGTGCAGCTTAATCGTTGCCGCGGCTGAGCCATTCAGCTTGGCAATCTCTTTGTTTGAACGCCCCGACAACATTTCCATACAGACTTCGGTTTCTCTGGGTGTCAACAAGCAGAGCCTGGCTTTGGCTGTTGTGAGACGTGTCAACTGAGCGTGTATCTGCCGATCCAGCGTGATGCCGCTTTGGATCGCGTGTACAAGGTCTTGCATCGAAAACGGCTTGAACAAAAAATCGACTGCGCCTTGTTTCATGGCTGTGACGATTTGTGGAGAAAGGCTTTCCCCACTGATGAAGATCACGGGTGTTTGCCAGCCATGTTTTAGCAGCGTTGCCTGCATCTCAATGCCAGATTGTTTTGGCATGCGCATATCTAAAAGAATGACTGCCGGTGAAGTGGGTACGGCATCGCTTAAAAAAGATTCGGCGCTGTCGTATTCATTAACGATGTAGCCGAGCTCAGTGAGGGATCCCTTAAGCGCCCGTCGAATCGATGGATCGTCATCGACAAGGTAAACGTGACCAAGTGCTGCTGTTGTCATGATTGCAAACCTTTCAAGAGACCCCAACAGTACAAAATATTGGACAAAGACGATATACGCCAATTAGTCTATTCAGAGAGGTTCGGACCGACACATGACTATATTTTTTGGATCTCGGCGTGGCCCGCTTGTACTGAGAAGCGGGCAAGAGTGTGTGCGTCCGATCGTGGATCGGTCGCGTCTCGAACCGCCTTGAGTGTCGTGGTCATTTGCGTAGGCCTGATCTCCACGACGCCAAAGCCACGCGATTCGCAGTCACCAAAAATAAAGTGTGGATGGCGCTCAATGATTTTCGCTTGCTCGAGATTCGTGAGGGCGGTAAGCGAGGTGATGCTCGTTCCGCAAAACTCGACACCCACTTTCTCACTGTTTGGATTGTTGTAGTCCGCCAAAATATTGCCTACCCAATTTTGATGGACGTCACCCCCTAGCAGCACGGGGTTTGAGATTTGGGTATTGCGCATGGAATCAATCAGTCTTTGCCGCGCCGCTGGATAGCCATCCCAACCGTCATTTGAATGGCTTTGACCGCCTTGTGTATTGAAGTTGCGTGGCCCGAACACGCTTTGCTGTCCGATGACGTTCCAGGTCGTACGCGAGCGTGCAAATTCAGTATTGAGCCACGCTTCTTGTTGCGATCCTAGCAACGTGCGCTGGGGATCATTCCAGATCGCACAGGTGCGTGGGTCGACTCTACTGCCGCCTGGCCTGCCATTGCGCGTGCACGCTTGTAAGTCACGATGCTGGCGGTTATCGACCGTATAAATATTGGCGAGGCGACCGTATGCGAGGCTGTCATACACACGAACTTCTTGGCTGATTCCGCCAAGCAAGGCGGCAAATTGTGCGCGCCGCACGGGCATGTGTTCATAAAACGCCTGGTAGGCGTCGCGGCGTCGCGCCATAAAATTATCGACAGGAGCTCCCGAGTTGCCTGGATGCGTCGCCGCGTAGTCGTTCTGCGTCTCATGATCGTCCCAGGTGATGATCCAGGGGCAGGCCGCATGCATCGCTTGCAAGTCTTGATCAGACTTATGCAACGCGTAGCGACTGCGGTAACCCTCTAAGGTGGTAATCCACCCGCCTGTCGTGGGGCGGATATCGAAGGGCTTGGAAGCAGGATACTCATACATGTAGTCGCCGAGGAACATGACCAAGTCCACTTCTTCAGCGAGCATGTGCCGATACGCACTGTAGTAGCCGTTGCCCCATTGCTGGCAGGACGCATAGGCGATACGCAGTTTTTGTACCGCAGCGTTTGCAGCGGGGAAGGTACGAGTACGGCCAACCGCACTGACAGCTTCGCCACAAATGAATCGATAGAAGTATTCACGATCTGGCTGAAGTCCGGAGACTTCAGCATGCACGGCATGCCCAAACGCAGGGTTTGCGAAGAGATCACCTTGTTTGACGATGTTACTGAAGGCCCGGTCATGCGCCATTTGCCACGTCACCTTGACCGGGCTGCGAGCGAGTCCTGCTGCATCGACCGCTGCGAGTCCTAGACGCGTCCATAAGACGATAGCGTCGTTCGTAGGCGAACCGCTCGCAATACCAAGACTGAAGGGATCGGTGGCCCAGGCCTGACGAGCCCACCCCACACTTGGCAAGCTGATCAGTGCAGCGGACGCCGCGGCAAGCTTAAGAAGATGCCTGCGCTGCATGGCCTGTGCTTAGAGCAGTGCGGCCGTGCCGGTCATCGCAAAGATGCCGAAACCCACCGCGATAACGCCTAATCCACCCGCAAGCCAAGCGAGCAACATCACGCCGGTGATAATGCTTGAGGACGCAAGGACAATCGCCACTTGCAACACACCGGATGATATTTCAAGGTTGTGATATTTGTGGTTTGCAACCTGACCAAGTTTTTGAGCGGCCACGGCGCGCGCCGCTAATTCCTTGCGGCCCTCGCCTGTTTCTGGTTCGGAGTCGTAGCGTTTGGAGGCGTCTGTCCATCTTTTGATCATCGCCGCCGTCTTGGATTCGTCAGTCGATGGTTGGATTTGGGCCGATTGAATAGCCAGATCAGTGCTTGTTTTCCGAATCGATTTTGCTTGAAAGAAGGACCAGAGGTTAGAGGCTTCAACCTGTTTGGTAATGACTTCCGTTTGGTAGGCTTTACTAAAGGTTTCGCTGATCGCTAAACAAAGTGCAAGTACTGCAATTAAGAGCGCAATTTTTTTGTTTGAAGGGTCAACGTGACCGCCGTGTCCTGACATGGTGTGTGTTCTTTCTTAGTGTGGGTGAGCACTGCTCAGTATTTTTTCGGTATACGCAATCGCCAATGCGGAAACGACAAAGGCCAGGTGAATAATCGTCTGCCACATCAAGGTGGAGTCAGTCATGCTAGGGGCATTGATGAAGGTCTTGAGCAGGTGAATAGACGAGATCCCGATGATAGCAGTCGCGAGCTTGACCTTTAGAACACCCGCGTTCACATGGGATAACCACTCGGGCTGATCCGGATGATCTTCTAGCTGCATGCGGGAAACAAAAGTTTCCCAGCCGCCTACGATCACCATGACCAGCAGGTTTGAGATCATCACCACGTCGATGAGACCCAAGACGATCAACATCAACTCGGTTTCTGTCACCGTTTTATCGATCGTCATCATCGAGATCAAGTGGACAAGTTCTTTCCAGAACTGCCAAACATAAATACCTTGCGCGACGATCAGGCCGATGTAAAGCGGGGCCTGAAGCCAACGACTCATGAAAATCCAGCGGGGTAGCGTGCGCATTGAATAACCTCGAGGAATGGATAACGCCAGGGTCTCGGGGAATCCGACGACCCATAGGATTAAATCACATTTGTATGTATTTTTTTTGACGCCCGTTTATGTCGGATAAGTGCCGGGCAAAAGAATACTTTTGTCGACTTTTTCAACGTCTGTGCGCCCGCAAAACGCCATTGTCAGATCCAGCTCTTTGTGCAGCATTTCAAGAACCTTGGTCACGCCTGGGCCACCCATTGCGCCGAGCCCATACAAAAAGGCTCGGCCGATGTAGCAGCCGCGCGCCCCGAGCGCACGCGCCTTGAGGACGTCCTGCCCACTGCGGATACCCCCATCCATGTGGATTTCAATATCTTTACCTACGGCATCCACGATTGCAGGAAGACTTTGAATGCTCGACTCAGCACCGTCAAGCTGACGGCCGCCGTGGTTACTCACGATCAACGCGTCCGCGCCGCTGTTAAGCGCTTGACGTGCATCCTCAACGTCTTGGATACCTTTCAAAATTAGTTTGCCACCCCAGCGCTTCTTGATCCACTCGACGTCCTTCCAATTGAGGGCGGGGTCGAACTGTGAGGCTGTCCACTCGCTGAGCTTGCTCATGTCTGAGACACCCTTGACGTGCCCGACAATATTGCCGAACTGACGGCGTGGCGTACCCAGCATGCCGAGTGCCCAGCGTGGTTTAGTCGCAATATTAATCATGTTTTTGATCGTTAGTTTGGGTGGAGCACTCAACCCATTTTTAATATCTTTGTGCCGTTGTCCCAAAATTTGTAAATCTAAGGTTAGTACCAAGGCTGAGCAGTTGGCCCGCTTGGCACGATCGATCAACCGTTCAATAAAGTCCCGGTCTTTCATCACATAGACTTGGAACCAGAAGGGGTGGTTGTCTGTGCCTTCGGCAACATCTTCAATGGAACATATGCTCATTGTGGATAAGGTGAAGGGGATGCCGAAATCACGTGCGGCCCGCGCAGCAAGAATCTCTCCGTCTGCGTGTTGCATTCCGGTGAGTCCTGTCGGGGCGATTGCAACGGGCATGGCTACGCGTTGACCAATCATGGTGCTGACCGTTGAGCGGTGCTCCATATTGACGAGGATACGTTGGCGCAGTTTGATTTTTTGAAAATCGCTTTCGTTGGCACGATATGTGCTTTCTGTCCAAGAGCCCGAGTCGGCGTAGTCATAAAACATCTTCGGGACGCGTTTTTGCGCCAATATGCGCAGGTCTTCGACGTTTGTGATCACGGGCATGGTGTGAGGT
>JBILHV010000124.1:0-5524 GCA_044350305.1 Burkholderiaceae bacterium | reverse complement strand
TATTCCCAATACTCAACCAAGCTCTCGCCTTTTTTAGCGAAAACCGGTGTCCCCGTTGCAGCGATCGCCGCAGCAGCGTGGTCTTGGGTCGAGAAGATGTTGCACGAAGCCCAGCGCACTTCAGCGCCAAGCACTTGCAGCGTTTCGATCAGCACGGCCGTTTGAATGGTCATGTGCAGGCTGCCTGTGATTCGGGCGCCTTTGAGCGGCTTGGTCTTGGCGAACTCTTCGCGAGTGGCCATCAGGCCGGGCATTTCAGTTTCAGCGATCTGGATTTCGCGACGGCCAAAATCGGCAAGACCGATGTCGGCGACGATGTAATCAGCAAATTTTTCTTTAACGACGTTCATGGCTAAGTAGGCTCCGGTAGGCCTGCTTACAACGTCATAGGGGCTGTATTGATACGGCACCACCACAAACGCTGCAAAGACAGGATTGGGTGAGCGCCGTTAAGGTCGGGTTCGCCGACGGTAACGTGGAAGCCTTTGAGCCTGGCGGAATATCGGGACAACCAACACCGTTCCGTCGCAACGCTCCTCAAAAGCATGGCAATTGTAGCCCGTTTAAGGGCTTTTTGCAGGGTTTACCCACCTATTGGTGCGCATCGCGCACCAAAGACCCCGAGATATTTAAGCGATTAGGCCACCGATGACACCACTGCTCACGCTTTGGGCGGTTGGTGCAAGGACACGATGTCATCGGCTGGATTGCCATGAAAGGGATAGCGCTCTCGCACTTGCGGATCGTGCCCAGGAATGATGTGCTGGGACGACGCGGCAGCCGCACGCAGCGTGTCGTAACCCGCCAACATCTCTCCGATATGAAACACAATCGGAAAGGGGGACGGCTTTTCCATGTTGTCGTAATAGTGGCTGGCGTCCGAGGCCAAAACTACCCAGCCGCGCGCCGTGTGCACACGTAAGGACTGCAGTCCCTTGGTGTGTCCGCCGATTTTTATCAATTCGATCCCGGGGGCAAGCTCTTGACGACCATCATGGAACACCACCCGATTCGCGTATAAGCGACGGATGAGCGAGACCACGTCCTCAACATCATAGGCGTGACGGAACAATCCGTGGCACATATGGCGCCCGCAGGCGTAGTCCACCTCACCATCTTGAACATGGAACCGCGCATTAGGCAATAAATCGATATTGCCTGCATGGTCGTAATGCAGGTGTGTCAGCACGACATCTTGAATGTCTTCGGGCGCGATCCCAAGCAGGGACAGCGACTCAATCGGACAGCGTAAGAGCGTGCGCCCCCTTTCTTTGGCCTGACGCGCGCTAAAACCCGTATCCACCAATATTGTGCGTTCAGCGTTGCGCACCACCCACACAAAATAATCCATCGGCATGGGTTCATCATGCGGATCTTGCGTGATGAAGTTTTCACGACGCGAGCGCTTGGCCATTGTGCCGTAACGCAAGGCAAAGATCTCGTATTGGGGCAGTGTCATAGTGTCTCCGTGATCGCGCCTGAAGACGCAGTTTGATTCATTTTGGATTTGCTGCGCAAGCGATGTCAAGAAGATTAGCAGACAGCGTGCTTGACATCAGTCAGGCCGAGCGCAGACAATCGTACCCAACCCGTCATCGTCACACCGTCGCGCGCCGCGCGGCGGAATGCTTCTGACAGTTTTATCCTTTTTTTCCTGGAGCTGCACATGTCTGCCAAAAACGAAACTGCAAAACTTTTTAAAGACGGCCTGGCCGTACGCCGTGCGGTACTCGGCACAGACTATGTGGATGGCTCAATCGCGAAGGCCAACGACTTCACCATGGCGTTCCAGCACATTACGACCGAATGGTGCTGGGGCTACGCCTGGACTCGCGATGGCTTGAGCCGCAAGACACGCAGCATGCTTAACCTTGCAATGCTCACCGCGCTGAACCGCTCAGCCGAAATCAAACTACACGTCAAAGGCGCACTCGCCAACGGCGTGACGGTTGAAGAAATCAAAGAAGTATTGCTGCACGCAACCGTTTACTGTGGCATCCCTGCTGGCTTGGACGCTTTCAAAGCAGCCAACCAGGTGTTGGAAGAGGAAGGCGCCTACACCAAGGCAGCCGCTAAAGCCGCTAAAAAATCTACCACTAAAAAATCAGCTGCTAAAAAACCAACCGCAAAAAAAGCAACAGCAAAAAAGACCGTCGCTAAAAAACCGACCACTAAAAAGGCTGTCAAAAAATGAGCGCCAAACCCACCGTAGGTTTTGTAGGTGTAGGCAGTATGGGCTGGCCCATGGCTGCCCTTCTGCACAAAGCTGGCTATCCTCTGCAAATCGTCGACGCGTCGTCTGAACGCGCGCAGGCCTTCGTCAAAGAAATCGGCGGTACGGTCGCAGCATCAAACCGCGCCCTTGCAGCAGCGTCCGACATCATCATCACAATTCTGCCTACCAGCGCGATCGTGCAGGCAGTCCTGGAAGGCACGAATGGCGTACTCGCCGGGCTGCGTAAAGACGCTGTCGTTGTCGAGATGAGTTCTGGCGTGCCCACCATCACACGCGCCTTGGCCGAGCAAGTCGCGGCAGCTGGCGCGCATATGGTTGATGCGCCTGTTTCGGGCGGCGTGCCGCGCGCCAAGACAGGAGAACTCGCGATCATGTTTGGCGGTAGCGAAGCCATTCTTGAGCGAGTACGCCCGGTGCTGTCCTGTATGGGCACCTCCATTACCCGCACGGGGGATGTTGGCTCCGCACATGCGATGAAAGCGCTGAACAACTTGGTCTCGGCTGGGGGCTTTCTCATTGGCGTCGAAGCGCTGATGATTGGCAAGCGCTTTGGCCTGGATCCCTCAGCAATGGTCGACGTGCTGAACTCCTCAACCGGAATGAACAATTCCACCCAGAAGAAATTCAAACAATTTGTGTTGTCAGGTCAGTACAACGCAGGCTTCGGGCTGGACTTGATGGTCAAGGATTTGAGTATCGCGCTCGAGATCGGCCGCGACACCAACACGCCAACGCCGTTCTCGGCTCTGTGCCGTGAAATGTGGGCCTCGTGTGCTGCCATGTTGGGACCGGGACAGGATCACACTGCGATTGCCAAGCTCACAGAGACACTTGCTGGCGACACGCTGTCAGATAAGAAATAAAAAACGCACGGTCGTGCGACCGAAGTAAAAAAGAGCGCAGAGGGTGCAGTTCACACTAGGCGCTCTTTTTTTACTTTCCGTCAGGTCGTCTTGGGTAGCCTTCAGCACGAATACGCACCCAGACGGCTTGTTTTTCAGCGTCGTCCATAAACACCCAGTTCGAGACTTCCATCACGGTGCGACCGCAGCCGCGACAGATGTCGTCAAACAAGGTCGAGCACACCGCGACGCAAGGTGAATCGGGGGTGCTCGTGTCAGCCATTACACAGCCTTCTTGAGTGCTGCGGCCTTGTCAGTCGCTTCCCAGCTGAACTCAGGCTCGTTGCGGCCGAAGTGGCCGTAGGCAGCCGTCTTGCTGTAGATCGGGCGCAAGAGGTCGAGCATGTTGACGATGCCCTTGGGACGCAAGTCGAAATGCTCACGGACCAACTTGGACAACTGCTCGTCAGAGACCACGCCGGTACCATCGGTGTTGACCGTGATGTTGATCGGCTCTGCCACGCCAATCGCGTAACTGACCTGCACTTCGCACTTGCTAGCTAACCCGGCAGCCACGATGTTTTTAGCAACGTAACGCGCCGCGTAAGCAGCCGAACGATCAACCTTTGAAGGGTCTTTGCCAGAGAACGCACCGCCACCATGGCGGCAAGCACCACCGTACGTATCAACAATAATCTTACGGCCAGTCAACCCGCAATCGCCCTGGGGGCCACCAATCACAAAACGACCAGTTGGGTTAATCAGGAACTTAGTCTTTGCGGTCAACAACCCTGCTGGGAAGCTTGGACGAATGATTTCTTCGATCACTGCCTCATGAATCGCTGTCTGCGAAATCTCAGGGGCATGCTGGGTCGACAGCACAACCGTGTCCACTTCAACGGGCTTGCCGTCCACATAACGGAAAGTGACTTGCGACTTCGCGTCTGGGCGCAGCCAAGGCAGGCGGCCGTCTTTACGCAATTCGCTCTGGCGCTGTACCAAACGGTGTGCGTACCAAATCGGCGCAGGCATGAGATCAGGTGTCTCGTTACACGCGTAACCAAACATCAGGCCTTGGTCACCAGCGCCTTGGTTCAAGTAGTCTTCGGATGACCGATCAACACCCTGCGCGATGTCAGGTGATTGCTTGTCATAGGCCACCAACACGGCACATCCTTTGTAGTCAATACCGTATTCAGTATTGTCATATCCAATCCGCTTGATGGTGTCACGAGCGACCTGGATGTAGTCGACGTTTGCCGAGGTGGTGATTTCACCGGCAAGCACGACCAAACCAGTGTTACACAGCGTTTCGGCAGCGACACGGGCGTGCGGGTCTTGGGTGAAGATCGCGTCGAGAATGGCATCGGAAACTTGGTCAGCGACCTTGTCGGGATGGCCTTCAGAGACCGATTCAGAGGTAAAGAGATAATCGCTAGCTTTAGACATACTCACGTCCTTTTCTGGAAAACCAGAGGGGTAGGTTAAGGAGGTGCGTTGCACCCCGTACCTTCACCTGTCAAAGACGCTGATAGACGCTGGAATGGGCGCGACGCTTTAGCGGAATTATTTTTATGCTGGCCCAGCACATCGGCTTAGACCTAGCGTAGTCGCTCCGCAAGTTGTCGGTTAACTCAGCGACTGTTGGCATTTTATGCGAAATTAATCAATTGTTGTAATTACGTCTGCACATATCCTTAGACCGACTGGTGGCAGTGGGGGGATCTGCTACCCATGCAGTAAATAGGGGATAATGCCTACATGATTTGGAACTTCACCAAAATGCACGGTTTGGGCAATGATTTCGTCATGCTCGATGGGGTGCGTCAGTCCATTGACATGACCCCCGAACGCGCACGGGCGCTCGCTCACCGACAGTTCGGCATTGGCTGTGACCAAATCTTATTAGTCGACACCCCCCACCATCCTGAAGCGGATTTTCGTTATCGCATATTTAATGCGGATGGCGGTGAAGTCGAACACTGCGGTAACGGCGCGCGCTGTTTCGTTAAATTTGTTCACGAACAAAAGCTCTCATCACGCAACCCCTTACGCGCGGAAATCGCGACTGGGCTCATCACCCTTGAGGCACTACCCAATGGGGATGTTGTGGTCGATATGGGCCAAACCCGTTTTACGCCTGCCGACCTGCCGTTTGATGTGTCGGGGCTCGCCACGCGCACCGAGGGCACAGATACGCTCTATGGCTTGCCCTTGCACGTAAACGGTGCCGAGCAGCTCGTCTGGCTTTCGGCCGTTGCGATTTCAAATCCGCACGCCGTGCAAGTTGTTGCGGATGTTGATCACGCCCCCGTGGCGCAAATCGGCCCTCTCATCGAATCCCACCCGCGGTTTACACGCCGTGTGAATGCAGGCTTTTTACAAGTCGTCGATCGGCACACCGCTTATCTGCGGGTGTACGAACGCGGCGCAGGTGAAACGCTCG
>JBILHV010000123.1:0-5549 GCA_044350305.1 Burkholderiaceae bacterium | reverse complement strand
AAAAGTCTTGAGGATGATCCCCGCTTTGAATGCGGCCTGCAGCACCGCGCCGCACAGCCTCATTGAGTCGCAAGACTTCCGCAGAAATCTGCTTGATATCAGACCGAGAAACAATTCCGTGCAAGAGTTCACTGGTTTGAAGCAAAGCTGCTTGTATCGCCTCTATGTCAGCCTGATGCGCACGATCACTCATTTACTGTCTCCTATCATTATTCGATCTACAGGCTTTCAGCTTCTCAGCCCTCCTATTGCACACCCGCACGCTTGGCAATCGCACGCCAACGCTCTAGATCTTTGACTAGAAGTTGCTGAAGGGATTCTGGCGTACCCGCAGCGGGAGAAGCACCCACATTACTGAGAAAGCCTGCAAACTCTTTATCATTTACGATCTTGTTCACCTCAACATTCATCTTTTGCAAGATCGCAGGAGGCGTGCCAGCGGGTGCGAAAAGTCCCCACCAGACGTCTACCTCAAACGGAGTGCCTGTCGCCTCCATCACTGTTGGGACATTCGGAAAGTCTGGCTCACGTTTTGCACCAGTAAAAGCAAGCTTTGGCAGACTATCTGCAGCATTACCCTTAATCGAGGCAATCGTCGTGATAATCATGTCAAGGCGTCCCGCCACAAGGTCAATCTGGGCTGGCGAAATTCCCTTATAAGGAACAGCAGTCATTTTGATATCAAAGGTTTCGTTAAAGAGCTCAGTCGCCATTTGCGTGCTGTCACCTAAGCCTGCGCTGCCAAAGTTAATTTTGCTGGGATTGGCCTTCGCATAAGCGATCAACCCTTTGATATCTTTGGCAGGAAAATCCTTACTCGTCAGGACGACAAAGGGTGAACGTGCCACTTGCGCGACACCCATAAATGCTTTGGGCGGATCATAGGGCGTTTTTTGCACCGCAGCCGAAGTAGAGATTGAGCTTGAAATAAACAGGAAGGTGTATCCATCCGGTTTTGAGATCGCTACCGCTTGCGAACCGATTGTTCCTGCTCCGCCACCTTTATTTTCAATCACAACGGTCTGACCAAACGCTTTGCTCAGACGATCTGCTAAGCGCCTCGCGATGACATCATTACTACCGCCAGGTGGGAACGGAACAACGATATGGATCGGTCCTGTGGGCCACGCCGGATTCGCAAAAGACGTGACGGGCGTACTCACTACTGCGACCACCGCGATACAGCATATTGATAACAGACGACGAATCATGGCGAAACTCCGATATATATAAATTTGTCTTAGTTCAAGAATCTACATGTTTAGAAAATAACACTGCTCATCGCAACGCTCAAACAATACTCCTGTGTGGAGGCAAAAACCAGTCTTAATCGATTGAAGGCGCATAGCCAAAAGGCTGATTCGGTTGGGCGGCGGTCTCAACCCAAACACTCTTAACCTGCGTGTACTCGTGCAAGGCCTCCACGCCACTTGAACGCCCATAACCGCTCGCGTCAAACCCGCCAAAAGGCGACGCCACGTTGATCACCTTGTACATATTGATCCAGAACGTACCGGCCTTGACTTGCGCAGCGACGCGAAAGGCACGGCCGATGTCTTTCGTCCAGACCGCCCCGGCCAAGCCAAAGTCGCTATCGTTAGCGATACGCACGGCCTCTTCCTCCGTATCGAAAGGAATCGCCACCACAACAGGTCCAAAAATCTCAGTTCTCGCAACCGCCATATCATTCGTCACATTTTTAAGAACAGTGGGTCGCACAAAATAGCCTGCGCTGTTTGTTTCCGTGACAGCGCGGGCACTCACGACCTCGGCTCCCTCACGCACACCTGTCTCAATCATATTCATGACATGCTTGTATTGCGTCGCATTCTGGATGGGACCCACTTCGGTTTCTGCCGCAGTCGGCTCACCCACGCGCAGCTTGCTAGCGCCATCGGCCACCATCTTGACGAACTTGTCGTAGATGCTGCGCTGAACTAGTAACCGCGACCCCGCCACACAACTTTGTCCCGCATTACCGAAGATGGCTGCTTGTGCACCAATGCAGGCGCGATCTAAGTCTGCATCTTCAAAGACGATGTTGGCCGACTTCCCGCCTAACTCTAACAAGCAAGGGATGCCGCGCACAGCAGCCGCAGCGGCGATCTTTCCACCTGTCGCCGGCGAACCCACAAACACCACTTTCTTAATCGCTGGTTGGCTTAAGGCAGCCTGCCCTGTCGTGTGACCGTACCCGGCCAACACATTCACCACACCTTTGGGAATACCAGCTTGTTCAATCAACTTCGCGACAGCAAGAGAACTCAAAGGCGTAAGCTCAGAGGGCTTGAGCACCACTGCATTCCCCATACAAAGTGCCGGCGCAATTTGCCAGCCACACGTATTTAATGGCGCATTCCATGGCGTGATTTGCAGAATGACACCAAAGGGTTCACGGCGGGTGTAATTGACATGTCCGCTCGGGACCGGAATGACATTGCCGTAGAGCTTATCAGTCCAGCCGCCGTAGTATTCAAACATTTCAGCAACGCGCAGCGCCTCACCACGGCAGTCTCTGATGGGCTTGCCTGCAGAGATAGACTCTAGCTGCGCAAGCGCTTCAATATTTGCGCGCAGTAGTCTTCCTGCTTCCTGCATTAAGCGACCGCGCTCGGCATGGCTTAGGGCCGCCCACACTTTCTGTCCGCTGATTGCAGCCGCAACTGCTTGTTTGGCTATGCCTGCTCCAGCATCCTGATATTGCAAAAACACGTCACCGGTTGCAGGGTTCACGAGCTTAATGGGTTCGGCTTCGCCTGGAAGTATCGCGCCGCTCACATAAGAGCCAACCAGACCCTCTGCAAAGAAAGCGTTATAGGTAGCTAACAGTTGTTCAGTTTGATTCAGACTCATGACTCACCTAATAGATTTGGAAGTGTGATGTGTGCTGCAAATGCCTAGGTCAACGGGTACCCAGCTCAACGATTCTGTTGAAATCTTCATCATCTGCGATCGTGTCCGCGCTCTTTGCCCATAGCTCAGCCACCTTTGCAGAAAGTGGTAAATCAACACCGAGCGCACCAATCAGCTCTTGCGACAATCGCACGTCTTTGCGCATGAGCTTCATTGTGAAACCAGAGTCGAATTTGCCGTTCAAGATCCAAGTGGGATAACTATGCTCAGTGATGAAACTGCGCCCCGATCCCGCATTAATTCCCTGAAGCAATTGATCCGTCGGCACGCCCGCCTTCTCTGCCATGCGGGTGACCTCGCCTGCGACTAGCAAGTGGGCCGCAGCAAACAAATTGTTTGCAATCTTTGCAACATGGCCTGCGCCGATCTCACCAACATGCACACGCTTGCTCGTCATGGCAGCTAACACCGGCTCTGCTCTGACCAAATCTGCGGCATCACCACCGATCACCATGGCCATCGTGCCTGTGATCGCGCCCTTAGGACCACCGCTCACTGGTGCGTCGAGCATCCTCATGCCCGCGGCCTCAAGCTTGACAGCCAAACGACGCGTCGTTTCTGGATGTGAGGTTGAGGTGTCAATCACCAGCACTCCTTTGCGGGCATGCGCGAGGATTCCATCGGCACCCGCTACGACGTCCTCGACAATGGCGGCGGTGGGCAAGGAGAGAATCACCAGATCACACGCGGCAATCACTTCACCAATGCTATCCCTAACCGCAATACCCTCTTTAACAAGCGCGGCACGCGTCACAGCGAGCGCGTCTGTACCAATTACAGAAAAACCACCTCGCTGAAGCGATAGCGCCATGCCACGCCCCATATTGCCTAGACCGATCACACCGATAGCGCTCATCATCAAACGATTCCTACAAAGGGATTAAAAATGCTGACATTAAAAACGTGTAACGAGACGATCGCGTATAAATTGATTATCATAACAATCATAGGCATCACGGTCCTCCTATAGCCATTTCATGACGCGATGAACCCACTCAACCCCAAAAAACTACTGCTCACCAAATGGACAGCGAAGCGCCCTGTTGCTAAGAACAAGCATTTTCTGGTGACGAAAGTGCATTACCCAGAACTGCCTGACACCAAGATTGAATTTGTAGAGCTCGAAGCGATTTATTCGAAGCAGATCCAACAAGTCGCGTGGAGAGACCTACAGGACGACAGCATCTGGGTACAAGGTTGGAAGTAGTGATTCAAGGTGGGCTTGAGTAGCGGGCCCGATCAACCAACAACATGTGAGGGACGGTTAAGGCTGCAAGCGTCACAAATACGAATTGCAAAATTCTGGAGTCAAACGATGAGGCTGGCAAATAAAACCACCCGAGCGCGACCAAGACACTGACGCCGAGCATGGGCGATAGACATGTCCATAAGAGACGGCTCGCGGGCAAATTGACATACTGCTGAGTGCGCAGCATATGCCTCAAGCTATGCATCCCGCAGAAGTAGACCGTGAAGGCGATCAAAGGCTGAGCCGCTATCGCGAGCAGGCTAACTGAAAAAATCTCGAAACTACTCCGCCAATTCTTACTCAATTCAACACACAACGCGAGTGCTAAAGCCGCAGCCCAAGGCCAGGCCAGCGTGTGTAAGACCCCCATAATCGTTTGAGCATTTTCAGCAGGAATGATTAAGGTAAAGAGCGCGAGCATTTCCGAAAAATGAAATAGTGCGGGTAATACAATCATTGCACCGCCATACAACAGCCTAGTGATTCTTGGTGTGGTTGGAGACAAATCTCTTGAAAAATGCAAAATTGAGATAAGCAAAAAACCAGTCATAAATACGAGGGGTGCCAGCCACCAAACAATCACTACACCGCCGGCCAAGCCCAAATAAATCACGACAAACAGTGACCACGCTTGCCAGCCCTTGACTGCGAACAGTTTTTCAGCAAAGCAGGGGTCAAGTGCGCCATGCGGTACACCAAGAAAAAAGATTAAGGTCGCGATCAAGATGAGTGAGGTCAGCGGATCAAGCGCTGGCGCAAGCGCAGAGCCCAGCGCGATGAGGATCGCCACCACACCAAAAATTAAACCTTGTTTTTGCACACGGTTCATTTCTTCATTGCCAATTGATAGGCACTTTTAAGGAACACCCCTGATGGTAAGGCCAAAATCACCGCCAAGTAATCAGACACCCTCCCCTGATCTGACAAAAATCGAATCAGTTTTTCGCTACTTACCTTTGAAAACAGTCGCATGAAGAGCTCAGGCCCTAACTCAGGGTGGTGACGCAGCACATTTAGAAAAATAGCATCCATCTGACTGATGGCGAAAGAGTCTTGCTGATGCCCGACGGGTAGACCAGTTTTCTGAAGAGAATCTTTGCAGGCATCGGCCCAGCGCTGAATCCTTTGAAAGGCATAGCCCGTCGCGGGCCGAGCCGCCCCTGCAGTCAGTCCCACCCGAACATAGCTTGGGTGCGCCTCAGCAGCATTCGCGTCGTGGTCTGAGCCACCTAAGCCCATCGGGATCAACCCATACTCGATGCGCAGGCGTTTGTAAGGCCTACCCCCTGCAAGCGTTGCGATATGGGCCTCAAGATAGCCGAGTAGCTCTGCTTGCTCAAAGACCTTAGGCGCAAAAACTGTAAATTCGAAGAGTGCTCTGGTTGTA
>JBILHV010000210.1:0-3928 GCA_044350305.1 Burkholderiaceae bacterium | reverse complement strand
CGAATTGGAGTAAATCGACGATCGTGTTTATCCCGTTCAAGAACATTAAGTCTGTAGGCTTTCGCTTCACCACTGTCCCGATGCGCGCGCGCGACGTGATCAATCCGTCTTCTTTGATCTCGCGAAGTGCTTGGCGAACCGTATGACGACTTACCTTATACATTTTTGATAGCGCGTCTTCGGTCGGCATGATGTCTCCGACTTTGTAAAGATCTTTTTCGATATCCGTTGTGAGTTGTACCGCTAAGCGTTTATAAATTGGCTGGCGTGGCTTTCTGGCAGTGCTTGCTTTGGAAGTCTTTATTTTCATTTTGAGTACTGTTGACCTTTTAGCTTTTGAACCCAGCTTGTCGTTATTTAACTGGAGATAGTGATGAAAATTATACGCAGATCAGTGCTACAGGCTTTATTTTGCGCAGCCCTCTCTTTACAGGGCCTCGGCGTGACACCGTTGCATGCCGCAGAAATGGTTGTAACGAGTGAGATCCCACTAATCGTGAACCCAAGCCCTTATATCGTTGAGTTTGTAGAGACGGTCACCAAGCGCACCAATGGGGCGATAAAGGGCAAATATTTTCATGCGGCTTCACTTTATAACGATCGGGACGCCATTGCGGCTCTAGGTACAGGCGCGGTGCAAATCGTTTTCCCAGTTATGTCGAGATTAGAGCAAATGGACGCCCGCGTTGGCGTTGCTAGCTTGCCGTTTTCTTTGAGCTCAGCAAAAATGCTGAACAAGTGCTTCGCAGATGGGTACACCCAGATGCTCTCCTCTTTCATCGAGCCCAAGGGTGCCAAGATCTTGGGCATCTTACGTACCGCCGATTTAATGTTTTTGATGAGAAGTCGCGATATTCAAAAACTAGAGGATCTGAAGGGCCAAAAGATCCGCGTCATCTCTGGCGGCATCGTATTGGATACGATCAAGTCTGTGGGCGCCAGCCCCGTCGCTTTACCCGCTCCTGAGTTATCGCCTGCGATTTCTCAAGGGGTCATCGATGGGATGATTACATCGCCTGCCGGCTGGGCGGATGTCGTGGGTATCACTGCTAAATTTGCAACGCTTGTTCCGGGTATGTCGCTTGCCACATCAGCTGTCGTCGTAGATAAAAAGTGGTTTGACGGCTTACCTGCCGCACAGCGACAAACAATTCAAAACGTCATTGATGAAATCATTAAACGTCAGTGGACTGAAACGGTCGCCAAGGATGAAGTCTTAATCAAACGCATGACAGATCTTGGTGGTTCTTATCGCATCATGGCCCCTGCAGAAGTGGATCGACTAAAAGAACGCTTTGCAGCAGCCGGCGCCAACTTTAGAAAACAACACGCTGCAACAATTAGTAAAGCTGAGGCGTTAGAAAAAACCTGCAATGTGAACTAGCGCGTCAATTCGTCATGGCAAGGCGCGTCGTCCCAAGACTATTTTTAGTAGGCATATAAGATGAAAGAAACCCGAGAACCCTTTGGACACGCAGGTCCTGTCTTAGACTTTCTTCTGACGATTGCAACAATATTGTCTTTGATTGCGACTGCGATCATGATTATTGAAGGCCTAAGTCGCTACATTTTGAATACCAGCTATTTTTGGGCCGAAGAAATGGTCCGCTTTATGATGGTTTGGTCATTCAGCCTAACGATTGGCATTGCGGGATTTAAGAAGCTACACATACGCACCGAACTGCTCGTGCAGAAATTTCCACGAGCAGTTCAACGCCTATGCTGGATTCTGTCGTGCGCCACGGGTATTACTTTTGCTCTTGTTTTGATTTACTCGGCGATTCCCCAGATCATTCGATACTTCCAAATGGGCATTGTTTCGGAGTCAAATCTCGAGCTTCCGATGTGGTTACTCTACCTATCCATGCCGATTGCGGGCTTAGGTTTACTTTGGTATTACCTAAGTGCCCTGCGGTATGCGTGGAGCATCGGCGACCCATTTATGCCCGAGACGGAGGACTTCTCAACCTCCCCTGATTCTGATCGCGTTCGCTCCTCGACGAATCCACTCCTATGACACTCATCCTCGCTGCAATCGGCTTATTAGGCCTCATGGCGCTCGGTGCGCACGTTGCAACAACGATGGGGTTGATTTCCAGCGCGATCGCCCTGTCAATCGACAACGTTCCCATTGCTGTCATCGCTCAAACCGCATTTAAGTCGATTAATAGCTACCCTTTAATGGCTGTGCCCATGTTTATATTGATGGGTAACATCATGATGAGAGGCAATATCGTCTTTGTCTTGGTGGATTTAATTGGTAGTCTTGTTCGTTTTTTTAGAGGGGGCTTAGCGCTGACCGTCATGTTGGCCTGTGTGTTCTTCGCAGCGATCTCAGGGTCGAGCGTCGCATCGGCCTCAGCCATTGGTGCCTCGACCGTTGAGGAACTTAAGAAAGAGCGCTATCCGGCCAATTTTTCTGCCGCTCTCGTCGCGGTTGGCGGCACGCTCGGCTTAATGATCCCTCCGTCTTTAGGATTCATCTTAATTGGCTCGATCGTTGGCATACCCGTAGACAAGCTATTTATCGCCGGCATTGTCCCAGGATTATTTGAAGCCGCGTTACTTTTAATCACCACGTATATTATTTGTCGAAAAAAGGGCTACGGGTCGCAACATGCTGCGATCGACGTGAAAGGGTTTTTCACGAAACTCCCACGCTCTTCTGGTGCGTTATCAATGCCCGTACTGATTATGGGCAGCATTTACCTCGGGCTATTTACGCCGACAGAGGTCTCCGCCGTCGCGGCTGGGTTCTCTATTATCTTGTGTGTCTACATCTATCGCAGCTTGGGTTGGCGAGATATCTGGGGGATCTCTAAAGAGTCCGTTATGCAGTCAAGCATGATTTTTGCAGTGGTGCTGGGCGGCAGCCTAATTGGTTTTGTGCTCGCGCGGATGGGCGCCTCTAACGCCCTCGTGCAGCTCATGGTCGAGTTGGATATGAAGCCGTGGCAATTTTTATTACTGGCTAATATCATTCTCTTGATCTTGGGTATGTTTTTGGATGGCGTGGCAATGATTGTGCTAACTGCACCCTTGCTATTCCCGATTGCCACACAACTAGGCATCAACCCCATTCATTTCGCAGTCATCATGGTGGCCAATGTGGAGATCGCGACCCTTACCCCTCCGATTGGTCTCAATTTATTTGTCATGAGTTCAATTGCAAAAATTCCAGTTGAATCTGTCGTGAAAGGGGTCATTCCTTTCTTTGCTACAAGATTGATTGCCCTTGGGGTTTTAACCTATGTGCCTTGGCTTTCATTGGTTCTATTGTGAGCACTATATTGAACAAGTTTTGTAAACTTTTTATGAGGAACGATAATGACAGATGCGAGCCGCGCGGATAATTACCGGGGGGTGTTTGACACACGATTGGGATTTGGTGAAAAACCTGCCGTCATTGTGATCGACTTTGTGAAGGCGTACACCACTGAGGGCGCACCTTTTTTTGGTCAAGGTGTCGTCGATGCGGTCGGTCATTCGATTCCCTTGTTGGCCGCCGCGCGCCGCGCGGGCGCACCCATCATCTATACGCAAGTGGTGTATCACCCCTCTGGCTTGGATGGTGGACTATTTTTTAAGAAAGTGCCTTCGCTCAAGCTGTTTATCCAGGGCGCGCCGCTCGGCGCCATCGACGATCGCATCACGCCACAGCCATCAGACTTTATTGTCACTAAACAGTATCCAAGCAGTTTTTTTGGAACATCGCTTGGTTCGACACTCAAGACCTTAGGCATTGATACGACGGTGCTGATAGGCTGCTCAACGAGCGGCTGTGTGCGGGCAACAGCCGTAGATGCCATACAGCACGGCTATCGCGTGATTGTGCCCAAAGAATGTTGCGGAGATCGTCATGACGCTCCTCACGATGCCGCACTGTTTGACATTAATGCAAAGTACGGCGATGTCTTGACTAAAGCTG
>JBILHV010000121.1:0-5619 GCA_044350305.1 Burkholderiaceae bacterium | reverse complement strand
ACACGCCAGCAGCACACCTTAACGGTGCGACGCGACGAGCTGTCCGATCAATTACGTAAGCAGTATTCAAGCGGCTTGTCCCCTTGGTCTGCGCTGCTGTCAGGCGACGACCCTCAGGAACTCGGGCGGAATTTAGCCTACCTGGACTATGTCTCGAAGGCGCGCGCTGACGCAGTCACAGCGCTCAAGAAGGACATCGATCGTTTAGCTCAGCTCGAAGCGCAGGCAGATGTCCGTCAAAAAGATGTTGCCCGGCTCGTGAGCGAAACCACACAACAAAAGGGGGCGCTTGAGGCGCAACAAAAGGAGCGCGCGACCGTTCTTGCTCGTATCGAAGGGCAAATGCAAGCCCAGCGCGCCGAAGCGACGCGGCTCGGGGAGGACGAAAAGCGCCTTGCCGGCTTAATTTCAGATTTGGACGGACAGCTTAAGGCTGCCCAACAGGCGGTGGCTGAGGCTGAGCGTCGTGCACAAGAGGCGCGCAAACTTGAGTTGGCCCGCAAGGAGCAGGCGCAGCGCGCAGCGGAGGCAGATAAGCGCCGCCAGGCTGCCGAACAGGCCGCTGAGCAAGCGACTCAAGCCGGACGCACGACCCAAGGCGATCCAGAGACGGCATCCCTTGCTGCGGGTAAGGGATTGTCCAAGAGCGTGCGCTGGCCAATCCGTGGAACGGTGATGGCTCGGTTTGGGACAGATCGTCCCGAAGGTGGCGTCTGGCGTGGCATTTTGGTGCGTGCCGATGTTGGGGCGGCGGTACAGGTCGTCGGGGCCGGCACCGTGGTGTATTCAAACTGGCTTAGAGGCTTTGGTAATCTTTTGATCGTGGACCATGGGCAAGAGTATCTCAGCGTCTATGCCTATAACCAAAGCTTGCTTAAGCAGGTGGGCGATACGGTTCGCGCCGGGGAGACGGTTGCTTTGGCGGGAAGTACGGGTGGGCAAGTGGATTCGGCCCTATACTTCGAGATCAGACACCGTGGCGCCGCCGTCGATCCGATAGCCTACCTGGCGCGATGATTTTTACTGCTGCCCAGGTTTCTGCGTTAACGACCTTGAATTCAGGAATGTGCATGGGCACTCGCAAATTACGTAGTTTTGGCTTGGTTTCCGCCGGTATTGTGGCCGGGGTGCTGTTGAGCCTGGGCATCAGTGCTGTCGCACAGCGCGGTTCGCCTTTGCCGCTGGACGAGTTGCGCCAATTTTCGAGTGTGTTCTCGGCCATCAAAAATAATTATGTTGAGGCCGTCGACGATAAAAAATTAATCAGCGGCGCGATCGCAGGGATGTTGTCGGATCTCGACCCGCACTCTGCCTACCTGGATGCCGATGCGTTTAAAGAAATGCAAAGCTCGACGCAAGGCGAGTTTGGTGGTCTGGGAATTGAGGTGGGTACGGAAGACGGTATGGTCAAGGTGATCTCGCCGATTGAAGACACGCCTGCGGCACGCGCGGGTATTCGTGCTGGAGATTTGATTTCAAAAATCAATGACACTTCCACGAAGGGCTTATCCTTAACCGATGCGGTCAAGATGATGCGCGGCCCCGTTAAAACGCCGATTACCTTGACGATTATTCGTCAAGGTCAGGCGCAGCCACTTGTCATCAAGATTGTGCGCGACACGATTCGCGTGCGCAGCGTACGTAGCAAAATGCTGGATGGCAATATTGGGTATGTACGAATCGCACAGTTTCAGGAAAAAACGGGTGCTGATCTTGCTCGGCATTTAACAGAGCTTGGTGCAAAAGGTGCCCCGCGCGCCTTGATTCTTGATCTGCGTAACGATCCGGGCGGATTGTTGAGCGGCGCCATCGGTGTGTCTGCCGCCTTCCTCAAACCAAATACGCTTGTGGTGTCGACCGATGGACGTGCGCCAGATGCCAAGCAGAAGTACTTGTCTAACCCGTCGGACTACGCGCGTGGCGAATCCGATTACTTGCGTGGTTTGCCTGCATGGGCCAAGACAGTGCCGATGGTTGTGTTGGTAAACGTCGGCTCGGCCTCGGCTTCGGAAATCGTAGCGGGCGCTTTGCAAGATCATAAGCGCGCCACCATTATGGGTAATCGTACGTTTGGGAAGGGCTCTGTGCAGGTGATTTTGCCCATCTCCGATAGTACGGCGATCAAGCTCACGACATCGCGTTACTTCACACCGAATGGTCGCTCGATTCAGGCCACGGGTATTAGTCCAGACATTGTGGTGGCCGATACGGCTGAGGGCGACCTGTTCAAGCTGCCGCGCGAAGCAGATTTGCAGCGCCACTTGAGTAACCGCCAGACGCCGGAAGAGCTGGCGAAAGCCAAGGAAGACGAAACCCCCCTTGCGGATACGAACAAGGTGTTTCAGTTTGGGTCGCCAGAAGACTTCCAATTACAGCAGGCTGTGAATTTCCTAGACGGCAAGCCGATTCAGAAAGCGGTGCCTGCACCAAAGAGTGCGAAAACAGGCGCTGCGGCTGAGGGCTCTTCGGGCAAGAAATGAACGACGCTCAGCTGCTGAGATATGCCCGGCACATCTTGTTGGATGAGTTGGGCATAGAAGGCCAGGAGAAGCTTCTTGCGGCACGGGTGTTGATCGTAGGTGCCGGAGGGTTGGGCTCTCCCGCCGCGATGTATCTTGCCTCTGCGGGTGTCGGGACGATTGTGCTGGCTGATCACGATGTGGTGGAGATCAGTAATTTGCAGAGGCAGATTATGCACAACACCAGTCGCCTCGGTCAGCTCAAGGCAGAGTCTGGACGTCAGACGATGCTTGCTTTGAATCCTGAGTTAAAAATTGAAATTCGAACGACGAGAATGGATGAAAGTTCACTCGACCAGGAAATTTCACAAGTCGATGTTGTGTTGGACTGTACGGATAACTTTGCAACGCGCCACGCAGTGAACCGTGCGTGCGTCAAGCACACCAAGCCGCTCGTTTCAGGCGCGGGAATCCGCTTCGAAGGGCAGGTCAGTGTGTTTGACCCTCGCGATGCCAATGCACCCTGCTATCACTGCTTGTTTCCAGAGGCCGAAGATGTCGAAGCGCTTAATTGCGCGACAACCGGTGTGTTTGCACCGCTTGTTGGCATCATCGGAAGTATGCAGGCGGCGGAGGCATTGAAGGTTATTGCGCAAATCGGGACAAGCTTAAAAGGTCGCCTCTTGATCCTTGATGCCCTGGATATGCAGTGGCACAGCGTGAAGGTTAAGCGCGATCCCGCCTGTAGCGTTTGCGCCACGAGGAAGCAGACCTGAGCGCGTTTCCTTTATACGGGTCGCGCGGCCACACCTAGAATCAATTTGAGTTGTGTATCCATGTGCAGCGTCGGCGTTGTTTGCCACGCGCTTTGGGCGAAGCGCAGCCAGGTGCCGATCACAAATTGTGTCAACGCGGCGGCCAAGGCCGTTGCTTCGATCGAGGGATCGAGGGTGCCGCTGGTGATGGCATGTCGCAGTGATTGCTTAAAGGAGGCGTCAATGCGGTCGGTGATTTGATTGGCGCGCGCTTGCAGGCGTTCGTCCTCGGTGACCAAGGCGTCTCCGGTTAGGACGCGTGTCATGCCACGGTTGCGTTGCGCAAACGTCAGTAACATTGCCGCGATCTTGCGGGCTTGTTCGACCCCGTTGGGCTCGGACTCAATAATTTGATTGACCAGCGTGAAGATGGTCGACTCGATGAACTCGAACAAACCCTCAAACATTTGAGCTTTGCTTGCGAAGTGACGGTACAACGCGGCTTCGGATAACTGCATGCGCGCAGCTAGTGCTGCAGTGGTGATGCGTGCCGCGCGCGGTTGCTCAAGCATTTCTGCAAGCATTTGCAGAATTTGATGTTTACGTTCGCCGGTTTTGACTGACATCGCGGTCGGCCCATCAAAGAGGGTTAAAAAACAAGGCGTACGCTGCGAAACGGTCTGTGCTAAGCCCGCAACGGACGCTTTTGAAGCAACAAGTCTGAAACACAGTTTACCCGCAAGTCGACGAAATTGGGGCGTCCACTTTTACCTCGGCCAAAGGGCGTACCGGGGTGGTAGACATGTACGGTGCGCAGGCCAGCGCGTCGCGCACCCCGTAAGTTCTCCATGGTGTCCTCAACAAGAACGGCCCGGCGTGGAGACACCCCCTCATGCGCCAAGATGTGGCGCATCATGGTGCTCGATGGCTTTGGCCTGAAATGGCCATGTAAGCGCATCTGCTCGACGCCCCATAACCCGTCGAAACATTGCAGAATTTTGAGGTGTTTCAGTACCGCACGCGCGTAGTGCAGGGGCGCATTGGTCACCAGCACCTTTCGCCCAGGTAGACGACGCAACTTGTTTGCGAGACCTGTTTCGGCACGAATGAGCGGAGCGACATCGAAGTCGTGGCTGCGATGTAAAAAAGCATGGGCATCGATTGCATGGTGGCGCACTAGACCGATGAGGGTCGCTCCGTATTTGCGCCAGTACTGCGTGCGTAAAACGCTCGCAGCCGCCTCGTCAATGGAAAGTGCTTCCATCACCGCGGCAGTCATGCCTAGGTTGATCTCGCGAAAAATTTTGTATGACGTGTCGTGCAAGGTATTGTCTAGATCAAAAAACCAGACAAATTCTTTGCTGCGCGCGTTGAGTGCGTCCTCAGTCAGATGAACGCGTGCACGACGCACGCGCACCCTCGGATGCAGCGGCAGTCTTTTCGGTGTCACGTACGCATTATTGGGAAGAGATCATCGTGCCGACGCCGCGGTCTGTTAATACTTCGAGTAACAGACAGTGCGGGACACGACCATCCACGATATGCACAGACTTCACGCCGTTGCGAGCAGCATCAAGCGCAGAGGAAATCTTGGGAAGCATTCCGCCCGAGATGGTCCCATCGGCAAACAGTGCATCGATCGTTTGCGCCGATAGTTGGCGCAGCAGCTTGCCATTTTTATCGAGCACGCCTGGTGTGTTGGTCATCATGAGCAATTTTTCAGCGCCGAGCACTTCAGCCATTTTGCCCGCAACGACGTCCGCGTTGATGTTGTAGGCTAAACCATCTACGCCATAGCCGATGGGTGAAATCACAGGAATAAACTGATCATCCTGAAGGGCTTTGACGACAGCCGGTTCGATGCGGTCAATATCACCAACAAAACCAATATCTAGTGGTTTGGATGGGTCGTCTTTATTGGGCATCAGCTTTTTACTGGCTTGGATCAGGCAACCATCTTTGCCGGTCAAGCCGACCGCTTTGCCACCCGCTTCGTTAATCATTAAAACAATGTCTTGCTGCACTTGACCGCCGAGGACCCACTCGACCACTTCCATCGTGTCGGCATCCGTGACGCGCATACCCTGCACAAACGTACCCTGCTTACCGATGCGGCGGAGTGCCTCGTCAATTTGCGGACCCCCGCCGTGCACGACGATAGGATTCAGACCAATGAGTTTGAGCAATACGACATCGTGGGCAAAGCTGCGTTGCAGGACTTCTTCGGTCATTGCGTTGCCACCATATTTGATGACAATCGTTTTGCCATGAAAGCGCTTAATGTAGGGCAGGCTTTCGGACAAGACTTCTGCAAAAACTTCGGGGGCCATGGACGTGATGGGTGTCTGACTGGTCATGAGCGTTCGGCAGGCAAGAGGAGGTGGATCGGAACAAATTATTGGAAA
>JBILHV010000120.1:0-5634 GCA_044350305.1 Burkholderiaceae bacterium | reverse complement strand
GCGATGGCCTTTCAAAAAGGCGTGGGCGCTGTCCATAGTCTGAGCCATGCGCTGGGTGGCATCAATCCAAAACTACACCACGGCACGCTAAATGCGATGTTTTTACCAGCCGTTATTTTGTTTAATGCTGGCGAAGCATCGATGCAAAAAGGGAAAAAACTAGAGCGTTTGGCAGAAACAATGGGTTTGGGTCAGCCTACGGAGGTCGCACCGGCAATTAAGGCGTTGAATCAAAGGCTTGGTCTGCCAAGTGGTTTGGCTGCGATGGGGGTTACGCCGGAGATGTTTCCCCGGGTGATTGAAGGCGCCATGGCAGATCATTGCCATAAAACCAACCCTCGCACACCCACTGCAGGGGATTATGCTGACCTACTCAAGCAGTCGATGTAGTGTTTTTACAAAAGGGCGTTAGCCCTTTTTTTCAGCGTTATAGCGCTCGATTCCCTCAAGTATTTCTTGGTGAGCATCGTCCACCCCACCCCACCCCTGGATCTTGACCCACTTGCCTTCTTCGAGATCTTTGTAGTGTTCGAAGAAGTGCTGGATCGCGTTTAGGCGCATCGGATGAATATCTGCAGCCTGTTTCCAGTGGCTGTAAATTGGCAAAATTTTGTCTTCTGGTACAGCGAGTAATTTGGCGTCGTCACCGGCTTCGTCGGTCATTTTAAGTACGCCTAGAGCGCGGCAGCGCACCACTACGCCTGGGATTACAGGGAAGGGAGTAATCACTAACACATCAACCGGGTCGCCATCACCTGCAATGGTTTTGGGGATATATCCATAGTTACACGGGTAGTGCATGGACGTGCCCATGAAGCGGTCTACGAAGATAGCGCCAGACTCTTTGTCCACCTCATACTTGATGGGGTCGGCATTCATTGAGATCTCAATAATCACATTGAAAGACTCAGGGATCTTTTTGCCGGGCTTGACATTGTCGAGACTCATGGGAACTCCGCGGGTAGGCTTAGTTAGTGAATACCCTAATATTAACAAATAAACAAAGACTCCCTCTCGGTGCGAATCTGCGGGATACTGCGTATGGCATTTTTTTTAGTGCTCGGCTGGGAAATACCCTTTCCGAAATAACAAGTATTAAAGAGATAACACTTAAGGAGTTTTAGAGCATGAGCAACGTTACGCTGGGCCTCTATTTTGCCTTAGGCTGCGGAGTACTCGCAGTCGTATATGGCTTTGTAGTGCGGTCCTGGATTTTGAGCCAAGGCACGGGTAATGCCAAGATGATGGAAATCGCAGCAGCGATTGAGCAAGGCGCTGGCGCTTACCTTTCGCGGCAGTACAAGACCATCGGGATCGTTGGTGTTGTGCTTACCATTTTGATTGCGGTGTTTCTTGATCAAGCGACTGCCGTTGGCTTCGTGATTGGCGCGGTGCTCTCAGGTGCGTGTGGCTTCATTGGCATGAACGTATCCGTTCGAGCGAACGTGCGCACCGCCGAGGCCGCTACGAAAGGGATGAACGAAGCACTGAACGTGGCTTTCAAGGGCGGCGCGATTACCGGCATGTTGGTGGTTGGTCTGGGCCTACTCGGTGTTGGACTGTTCTATATGTACCTACTAGCCAACGGCGGCGGCAAGAGCATGTCTGCCATTTTGCATCCGTTGATTGGTCTGGCTTTTGGCTCCTCGCTGATCTCGATCTTCGCGCGTTTGGGTGGCGGCATTTTCACCAAAGGTGCTGACGTTGGTGCGGACTTGGTGGGTAAGGTCGAAGCGGGCATTCCTGAAGATGATCCACGTAACCCAGCGGTGATTGCCGATAACGTTGGTGACAACGTGGGCGACTGCGCGGGTATGGCTGCCGACTTGTTTGAAACCTACGCCGTGACATTGATTGCGACGATGGTCTTGGGCGCGTTGATGATCAAGGTCGCTACGGCCGAGGCGGTGATTTACCCGCTGGTGCTCGGTGGAATTTCGATCATTGCATCGATTATTGGTTGCTCGTTCGTCAAAGCAACGCCTGGTATGAAAAACGTGATGCCTGCCCTATATAAGGGCTTGGTGATTGCGGGTGTGATTTCTCTGGTGGCGTTCTACTTCGCGACCAACTGGATCTTGCCTGACAACATACTGGCCGACGTAGGCTTTGCCACGGGCGGCAAGATGCGTTTGTTTGGTGCAACGGTTGTCGGCCTACTTCTGACAGCAGTGCTTGTTTGGATAACCGAGTACTACACCGGCACGGACTACGCGCCTGTTAAGCACATTGCTAAGGCGTCGAGCCAAGGCCATGGTACGAACATCATTGCAGGCTTAGGCGTGTCGATGCGTTCAACAGCTTGGCCCGTACTGTTTGTTTGTGCGGCCATCTACTCTGCCTATTGGTTGGGTGGCATCTACGGTATTGCAGTCGCTGCGACGTCGATGTTGTCTATGGCAGGTATTGTGGTGGCTCTTGATGCGTACGGTCCAATTACCGACAACGCAGGTGGTATCGCTGAAATGGCTGGCTTGCCCCAGTCCGTACGCGACATCACAGATCCGCTTGATGCAGTGGGTAACACCACAAAGGCTGTGACTAAAGGCTATGCAATTGGATCCGCCGGTTTGGCTGCGTTGGTTCTGTTTGCCGACTACACGCATACGCTTGAGGCCAACGGCGCAAAGGTTGTGTTTGATTTGTCGGACCACCGCGTGATCATTGGCTTGTTTATCGGCGGCTTGATTCCTTACCTCTTTGGCGCCATGGCGATGGAAGCGGTAGGCCGTTGTGCGGGTGCTGTCGTTGAAGAGGTACGTCGCCAGTTCCGCGACATCAAAGGCATCATGGAAGGTACCGCCAAGCCTGAGTACGATAAGGCTGTCGATATGCTGACAACCGCTGCAATCAAAGAAATGATTATTCCTTCTTTGTTGCCAGTCGTTGTGCCAATCGCCGTCGGTCTGCTGTTAGGCCCTGAGGCTTTGGGTGGCCTGCTGATGGGTACGATTGTGACGGGTCTGTTTGTTGCGATCTCCATGTGTACAGGCGGTGGTGCTTGGGATAACGCCAAGAAGTATATCGAGGAAGGTCATTACGGTGGCAAGGGCTCTGATGCCCATAAAGCTGCTGTGACGGGCGATACCGTAGGCGATCCTTACAAGGACACAGCAGGCCCTGCTGTGAACCCATTGATTAAGATCATCAACATCGTTGCGCTCTTGATTGTGCCACTGATTGTTTAATTTCAATCTCGGCAAGGAAAGCCGCCCCAGGAGACTGTGGGCGGTTTTTTTTGGCTATGATAACCACATGAAAAACATACTGACGGATTGGCGGCTCCCGAACCTGCGTAACATTGCGATACGCTTGTTGATGGTGGTGATGATGGTCGGAGTCGTATTGCCGTCGCCCGCGCAGGCGCTCAATGTGGGTGACACGCTCAAGCTGGGCCCCATCACGCTGATGGATGGCAAAGTACTGACAGCTGCTGATTTGGCAGGTAAACATGTTGTGCTGCAAATTTGGGCATCGTGGTGCCCCTATTGCCATCGTCAAAATCTAAATCTGATACAGCTTGCGCGTGACACAAAAGGTGGCAATCTTGTCGTGTTGGGTGTGTCGATTGATAAGGACCCAAACGCCGCTGCAAGGTATGTACAAAAGCACGGACTGAACTTCCCCGTCGCCATGATCACTCCCGAGCTTGATCGCGCGATAGGAAAGCGCAGGGGAATACCTGAGCTTTATGTGCTGGATCCGCAGGGCAAGGTTTTACAAAAAGATACCGGCGAGATGATTGATCTCGACGTTTTTGAACTAGATCGATTCGGCAAATAGCCGTTCAGCTTTGATTCAAGGCTTGATGTAAGCGTATTTCTCTTTGGCTTGTAGTTCAGCAATGCGTACGACACCAGAGGGCGTGAAGTGCGCCTCCATTACAAATTGCTCGCGTTTGAGATTGCGATTTTTGAGTGTGATTTCACATACCTCAAACACAACGCCCCTAGACACCAAAGCGGAAATGAGGGAAGAATATTCAACCTTGCCGCTTTTATCCTTCGCGCCATCCATCAAGATGTCCACGCCATTGGCGTGCGTGACGACTCGAATCTTTGTTTGGGGCGCTACATCAAGATGATTGCGAATGTTGCGCAATCCCTTTAATCCTTGCGCGTCTGCATCATCGATGTGATAAATCACGCTAATGGCGTCTTGCGCAAAAACGGCCGATGAAACGATAAGCGTCGCGATCGTGATGGCGAAAGCGATTAACCAGTTTTTCATTTTCAACTTCCCATGCCAGGATTGTTCGCCGCGCCTTTAATAGCGGGGATGTTTGGTGCTTTGGCAGATACGGTCTTGATATCACGCAGATAGGCTGCGATCACATCCCAGATAGGTTCGCCACCCGCATCGCGAGCCGCTTCAGAGACGGGCGCCCAGCCAGCGACTTTATAGGTTTTGCTTGCTTCGATGGGCTTGTCGCCTAAGCGCATGTCAGAGATACGCTTGCCGGCACCGGCTGCGGGATCGATGCTGTACTGCATACCACCTACGCGCACCATATCCCCGCCCTGTTGGTAGTAAGGGTCAGGATTAAAAATATTGTCGGCAACGTCTTCGAGAATGGTTTTGATCATCTCGCCACTCATTGAGGTAAGCGTGGTGTACGGATACGTGATCGCGGTTTGGTCTAGCAGGTGCTCCATCGTAATAGTCTGTCCAGGCAGTAAGGACGTACCCCAACGGAATCCTGGTGAGAACGCGAGATCAGCGCCCTTCATCTTAATTAATCCGTCAACGATTAGCTGATCGAACGTACCGTTGAAGTTGCCACGGCGATAAAGCGTACCTTCGGCCACAGCGAGTTTTTCAGCCAGCTTGGTTTCATACGGCGCACGTATCTTGTCGATCAGCGCATTCATCTGTGGGTCAGCCGGGAGCAGATCCGCAAAGACGGGAAGCAAGCGATATCTAAAGTCGGATACTTTGCCGTCCTTTACCTCTAAATCAAGTACGCCCAAAAACTTGCTGTTTGAGCCAGCGTTTGTCACGAGGGTCACGCCGCCTGGGTTGGTGACCTTGACCGGCACGGGCACACCGTCGTGGGTGTGTCCGCCTAAGATGGCGTCGATACCGCGTACGCGACTCGCCATTTTTAGATCGACATCCATGCCGTTATGTGACAGTAGGACCACAGCCTTCGCGCCCTTGGCGCGTGCGTGATCCACGGTCTTCTGCATGTTTTCTTCTTCGATACCGAACGTCCAGTTTTCAATCAGATAGCGTGGATTTGCAATCGGCGTGTAGGGAAAGGCTTGGCCGATGATCGCAACCTTGACCCCGTTCATTTCACGCATCGTATAGGCATCAAACACGGGATCTTCAAAGTCGGTCGTCTTGATATTCTGAGCGACAAAATTTACTTTGCCATCAAAATCTTTTTCTACGATTTCTTTGACGCGTTTTTCGCCTAAGGTCATTTCAAAGTGTGCGGTCATGACATCGACGCCTAAGGCCAGACAGGCATCGACCATATCCTGACCTTTGGTCCACAGTGCGGTGCCTGAACCTTGCCACGTGTCACCGCCATCGAGAAGCAAAGCCCCGGGGCGACTCGCACGAATTTGCTTAACCAACGTGGCGAGGTGTGCAAACCCACCCACTTTGCCGTATTGCGTCGCCGCT
>JBILHV010000004.1:0-17920 GCA_044350305.1 Burkholderiaceae bacterium | reverse complement strand
CTATCGTTAGAAACATAGGCCCTAATACCCAAGCATTAGGCATTTTCATGCGCGTCGCAACAAACACACCTATCGCCGTCAACCCAAATAGCTGCGCTAGTCCGATGTAAGAAATTTGTTTTGCACCGACGACAAAGGAGTCTATTCCCGATATTCCTAACCACTGAAGGGTGAACGGAACGAGTACGACAACGGTTATCATCCTCATGCTGTGGGCGCTTGCTACCAGATCTGGCCTTACTCCGTAACGCTCTGCTAAGTTTGTCATCTCAGCTGCTCCACCTATTGCTGAGGAAAACCAGGCTGTTTTTACATCTACATTCGCAAACCGACGTAGTAGATATGTCCCATAAAAAGCTAAGCCGATCGCAAACAAAAGCCCACCGACAACCGAGACTAAATGCTCAGCTAAGACGCCTACGACTGGAGCGGTGAAATACAAACCCAAGGAAACGCCAATTACCCACTGACCAACACTACGGAATAAGGGCACACTTGCTATGGGGCCTCCAGCTAGTCGGACCGCGGCGATACAAAAAAGGGGCCCGAGCGTCCAGGGGATCGGTATGCCCACCGTCTGTGCGGCATACGCTCCTATCAATGAGATGACTAATCCTAGTACTACTTTCACACTTGTGTTCACCGCGGCGCAACCATTTAAAAGTGCGTATTATCTAGCGATAACACCTCTGTTTTGTCCAAATTAAACCATGCAAATCACGTCCAAACTTCCTGCGGTTGGCACCACGATCTTTACCACCATGAGCAAGATGGCACTTGATTACAAGGCCATCAACCTTGGCCAGGGATTCCCTGACTTTAATACTGACGAAAAACTACAAGGCTTGGTCAGCAAGGCGATGGCTGATGGATTTAATCAATATCCTGCGATGGCAGGCGTTCCAGCATTACGAGAAGTCATCCACCATAAAGTCAAAACCCTTTACGGCCGCGCTTACGATGTAGACACTGAAATCACCGTCACGAGTGGCGCCACGCAGGCCATCATGGCCGCCGTTCTTGCAAGTGTAGGAGCCGGTGATGAGGTATTGGTGTTAGAGCCTTGCTATGACTGTTATCTGCCAGCCATACGCTTAGCGGGCGCCAAAGCGATCACTGTTCCGATGTTGTCACCCACCGCTGCCAACCCACTCTTTAGTATTGATTGGGATCGCGTTCAGGCGAACATCACGCCGCGGACGCGTTTACTCATTATCAACTCACCACACAATCCAACAGGCGCCGTTCTTCACAAAAATGATCTCGATACGTTAGAGGCGCTGGTGAATAACACCAACATTATGATTTTGTCTGACGAAGTGTATGAGCACATTATCTTTGATGGCGCTGCACACTTAAGCTTGGCTTCAAGGCCGTCACTCGCGGAACGCTGTTTTGTTATTTCTTCATTTGGAAAGACAACGCATACAACAGGTTGGAAGATTGGTTACTGTTGCGCACCGAAGAACATGACGACCGAATTGCGCAAAGTACATCAATTTATGGTTTTTACTGTCCCCTCTGTTTTGCAATATGGCCTCGCTGCCTATACTGCTGATCCGAGCACGTACTTAACATTGCCCGCCTTTTATCAACATAAACGAGATCACCTTGCTGCGGGTTTATCTAACACGCGTTTTAAAGTACTCCCCAGCCCCGGTACTTTTTTTATGCTTGCAGACTACAGCGAAATATCCGACGAAACGGAAGCAAATTTCTCAATCTGGTTAACACAACACCACGGTGTCACTGTGATACCTGTCTCAGCTTTTTACGAAGATCCAACGGCCTCAACATCGAATCATCACATCGTACGTTTTTGTTTTGCGAAAAAGGACACTACCCTGGATCAAGCAATTGAACGTTTAACGAAGATCTGATTTAAGCACAGTGTTGTTGGATAAAAGTATTTTTATGCAAAACTGTTTTTGATCTACGAAGTCCTGTTTGCTCTGTATGTATTTATTTATTTATATATATAAAAACTAATGGATAAGATACCTTGTGGATAAGTAGAACAACTCAATATTCCACATAGATATCATTAGTTTGAAGGCCAAATTGTCTGAGGGTAAGGTCTGTTTACTTTTGTGAATTGCCATGAACAAGTATTCTTAACATCAGCAAACGGTCGGTTGTTCATTTACTGCACACAACTTATACACACCCCTCATGCCGTAGTTATCCCCATTAAATTATTTTGTATCGAACTGTAATAACACTCAGAAAAACAACAGTTGAAAATTGAAATGATGTTGAAAACGATTTATTTACCAATACAAAAACGAGAAAAAATCTCACCTAACAAATCGTCTGGGGTCATTCGACCGGTAATGCTACCGAGATGATCGTGCGCAAGACGTAGCTCTTCTGCAAACAAATCTAATACACGATCATTTTGGTCTGCATGCGCCTGCGCACAACGTAACGCCTCTTGTGCGGACGTTAAGGCATCAATGTGGCGCTGGCGTGCGAGCCAAGGAGACTCTTGACTAGGCTGCCAGCCTGCCAACGTCAGTAAGCGCGCACGTAAGCCAGCCAAACCGTCTCCTGTTTTTGCAGAGACAAAGAGCGCCTCTTGATGATTGTGTAGAAGAGCGTGTGTGTTGGAATCAATAAGATCGCATTTGTTAAACACGGAAAGAACAACACTCTTCGCTGAGCGATGCGATTCAATTTTTCTGTCTAACGGACTCGTAGGGTGTTGGACATCTAACAGGTGCAATACAACATCCGCACGTTCGATTTCAGACCAGCTTCGAGCGATGCCGAGCGCTTCTATTTTGTCATCGGTGTCGCGCAAACCAGCGGTGTCAATAATGGTGATCGGAACCCCATCCAGATGTATCACTTGAGACACCTTGTCGCGGGTGGTGCCTGCTATGTCAGTAACAATCGCCAAGTCTTGGCCTGCGAGAGCATTCAATAAGCTAGATTTACCAACGTTCGGTTCGCCCGCAAGAACAACATGCAGCCCTTCGCGCAACACCATCCCTTGCTGGCTCTGAACCAGCACATCACCAAGCTCATTCTGAATACTTATCAGACGAGATCTTGCTTGGAACTTCTCAAGAAATTCGATCTCTTCTTCGGGGAAATCCAAGGTTGCTTCAACAAGCATGCGCAACTCAACAATCTGGCTTGCGATGTGCTCAACCCTTTTGGAGAAGTCTCCGCGATAGGAAGCCATTGCGGCACGCGCGGCGGTTTCAGACGAAGCATCAATTAAGTCGGCAACCGCCTCAGCCTGTGCAAGATCAATTTTGTCGTTTAAGAAAGCCCGTAACGTGAACTCACCAGGCGCAGCCATACGCAGACCATAGGGCTGACCAACGCGTAAACAACGCTTTAGTAGCGCCTGCATGACCGCGGGCCCGCCATGACCTTGAAGCTCAAGAACGTCCTCCCCGGTATAAGAATTCGGGGCAGAAAAATAAATAGAAATGCCTTGATCAATGGCCTGTCCCTGGGCATCAGGAAAGGGCCCAAAACTTGCATGACGAGGGGTTAGCGTGCGACCAAGCAGGGCAAAAATAAAAGGCCCCAAAGAGGGGCCCGACACTCTGACTATGCCAATGCCACCCCGACCAGGGGCGGTGGCAATGGCGGCAATTGGTTGGCTAGCAGTGTGGGACATGTTTCATGCAAAGGTTACCGGTGAGAGGCTGCAGCCTGCTTGGCGATCGTGTTTGTGATGTGCCACTGCTGCGCAATCGACAAAATGTTGTTGACGCACCAGTACAAGACCAAGCCAGACGGGAAGAAGAACATCATGCCACCGAAAACGAGCGGCATAAACATCATGACCTTCGCCTGTACGGGATCTGGCGGCGTCGGATTGAGCTTCATCTGAATGAACATGGTTGCCATCATAATTAAGGGCAAGATGAAGTAAGGATCTTGTATCGACAAGTCTTCAATCCAAAGAATCCACGGTGCGCCACGAAGTTCTACGCTCGAGCCCAACACGTAATAAAGAGAAATAAAAACAGGAATTTGAATCACAATAGGCAGACAGCCACCGAGTGGATTAATTTTTTCCGTGCGATACATTTCCATCATTGCTGTATTGAGCTTTTGACGGTCATCACCAAACTTTTCTCGTAACACTTGCAAGCGCGGAGCGACCAACTTCATCTTCGCCATCGAGCGATAACTTGCGGCGGACAAGGGATAAAACGCGGCTTTAATCAAAAAGGTTAGAGCAACGATTGTCCAGCCCCAATTGCTGAGCAAAGAAAACAGCCAGGTCATCAAGGTAAACACGGGCTTGGCGATGATCGTTAACAAGCCATAGTCGACGACAAGCTCTAGACCTGGAGCAACCGCCTCCAGTTCAGATTGGTCTTGGGGTCCGACCCATAACTTCGTTGGCACAGAGATCTGACTGCCGGGATTAATGGTTCCAACGGCTTCAATGCTACGCACAGCAAATAGGTTTTTCTCAAGCTCAGTGACTTCGTAATTGCGAGCCTTTCCTTGCGGAGGCACCCATGCTGTAACGAAGTAGTGTTGAACCATTGCAAACCAGCCGTTGTCGGCTTGTTTGATGTACTGGGCTTTGCGCTTTTCGATCTCAGGGAAGGTTATTTTCTGAAACTTTTCCTGCTCTGAATAAACAGCTGGGCCCGTGAAGCTAATGGGGCCCTGCAGGAAGCTAGGCGTATTGCTTTGCCCCATTGGGTCGGAGCCATCACGCGTAATTTGTAGATATACGGAAGGCGTAACTGGTTGTGCCGACAGGTTTTCAATCTGATGGTCGACTGCAATGGCGTAACTGCCACGCGTCAGCGTAAAAGTCTTTGTGAGTTTGACGCCGCTAGACTCCGACTCAAACTTAACGACTAACGTGTTTCCGCTTAACTCTTTTGCATCGGTCACTAGCTTGTAGTTGGCCAAGTGTGTTGGATAAAGCGAGCCCGCAGGTGCGCCAGTCAGGCCAGACTGGACAACATAGGTATGACCCGCTTCGCGACTTAACAAGACGAACGGTTGTTTTTTGTCGTCTTTGCCAGGAACCATAAGCAAGTCGGCGCGTATGAGCTGGGCGCCTTGAAGATCGAATGTGAGTGCTAATACATCCGACTTAACAGTCACGGTTTGTGCTTGCGTGGCGGGTGCTGGGCTAGTGCCAGGGACGGTAGGCGCTCCGCCAGGCGTTGATACTTGCGCCGGTGCAGTCGGCACACCTGCTTGGCTAGATGTCGCCCCAGCGTCGGCAGGGGGCGTTGTCGCGGCAGGCGCAGCCTTGGGTGGCGGCGCACCAAACAATGGGGGATTCCCTTGATGAACTTGCCAGCTGTTCCACAGCATGAGCAGTGAAAACGAAAAAATCATTAAGAGGATGGTGCGTCGGATATCCATTCTTGCCTAAATAAAGGTGCTTGCTAAGTGAGGCTCGCAGTTTAGCGTTAATCAGAGAGGCCGCGGTGGCTCGACAGCATTAGAAGTGTTGGTTGACGGAGCAGGCGCCGGGCTGTCGGGGCAGACGGGATCGTGTCCGCCAGCGGCCCAGGGATGACATCGGCACAGGCGTTTTGTGGCGAGGTAGGTGCCGCGGATAGCGCCTTGTGTTTCGATCGCCTCAATTGCATAGGAGGAGCAAGTCGGCGTAAAACGACAACTTTGACCCACCCACGGACTAAGGAAAAACTTGTAAAACCTAATCGGCGCAACTAAAATAGCCTTAATCATTTTTGTGCCTGCGCAAAGTGTGCGTCGGCTTCCAAGCGCGCCACCAACTTGAGGGCAGTCAGGGAAATGTTTTCAATACGGCGATGTAGGCGCACGACATAATCTGCAGCAGGCAACGCCAAGCGTTGAGCACGAAAGGCTTCGCGCACCACCCTCTTAAGAGCGTTGCGAGTACTTGCTAACTGCGCGTGGCGCTTAGCCATTACAAGTCCTAGGCGGGCTTGAGGAGCATTCAAGGCGGTATTTTGCTGATCCGTCGTGACGGCGCGGTGTGCCGTGACAATAAAATATGCCCCACGCGCAACCCGCCGCCCAGACAGGGCGGCAGCATATTCAGTGGGGCGGTGCAGGCGCGCCGCCGCGGGAAACGTGGCGCGAGGCATTTCAGAGGTAGCGGTGCGCACGGGTAAAAAGGCCGGCGACAGTCGCTACAAGCCGTTTTAGACGGCCAAGCGCGTGCGGCCCTTGGCGCGACGAGCGTTGATGACAGCGCGGCCACCACGGGTTTTCATGCGGACGCGAAAACCGTGCGTGCGCTTGCGGCGGGTGACGGATGGCTGGTAGGTACGTTTCATGATGTATGGCCCAACAAAGAGCGAAAAAGTTTAGGGTATTCCCGAAAAGCCCTCCATTTCATCAAAAAACGTGAAGTAAGTCAAATGTTTACCGTAAAAATACGAAATAAGCTGGCAACAGCCTGTGGATAACCTAGCGTCTGACAGGGTAGAATCAGGGTTTACTTAGCGAGTCACATGAACGAGTTCTGGCAGTCCTGCATCGCACATCTGGAGCAGGAGTTTCCCCCTCAGCAAATCAGCGCGTGGATACGTCCACTGGTTCCGCTCGCCTTTGATGAAACCGGCTCGCAACTTCGACTCGCCGCACCTAATCGTTTTAAGTTGGATTGGGTACGCAAAAACTTTTCACATCAAATAGAAACGTTCGCAACCACCTGGTTCAAGAGGCCGGTGCATTTACATCTTGAGTTGTCCGCCAGCTCAGTTGAGCGACCCAAGCCCTCAGCTGCGCAAATTGCAGCACCCAGCTCAACGCACAGCGCTTTAGCAAGCACACAATCATTAACACCAGCGGCCTCCTCGCCGGTAGACAATGCGCCGGATGCCACGCTCTCGGGGTTGATCGATAACCGCTCAAGACTCAACGTAGAGCTGACCTTCGATAACTTTGTCACAGGCAAAGCGAACCAATTGGCGCGTGCAGCGGCCCTGCAGGTGGCCGAGAACCCTGGCATCTCATATAACCCGCTCTTCTTATATGGCGGGGTCGGACTCGGAAAAACACACTTGATCCATGCGATCGGCAACGCGATGGTTGCCGCCGGTCGTGGCGTGCGCGTACGGTATGTCCACGCGGATCAGTATGTGTCGGATGTTGTCAAAGCCTATCAACGCAAAGCGTTTGATGACTTCAAGCGCTACTACCATTCGCTAGATCTACTTTTGATTGATGACATTCAGTTTTTTTCTGGAAAGAATCGAACACAGGAAGAGTTCTTTTACGCGTTTGAGGCGATGGTTGCGCAGCGTAAGCAAATCATCATCACCAGCGACACCTATCCAAAAGAGCTCGAAGGCATCGATACACGACTGATCTCGCGCTTTGACTCTGGTTTGACGGTTGCCATCGAACCGCCAGAGCTTGAGATGCGTGTGGCGATTTTGTTGCGCAAAGCGGAATTAGAAGGTATCGCGATGCCGGAAGAGGTCGCTTTTTTTATAGCCAAACATTTACGCAGCAATGTTCGTGAGCTCGAGGGCGCATTGAAAAAAGTTGTCGCCTATGCAAGGTTTCATGGACGGGATGTTGCGAACGTAGACACGTGCAAAGATGCACTAAAGGATTTGTTGTCCGTTTCTAGTGGTCAAGTCACGGTTGAGAACATTCAAAAGACTGTTGCTGATTTTTATAAAATTAAGGTTGCTGATATGTATTCAAAACGGCGACCTGCCAACATTGCAATGCCGCGTCAGGTTGCGATGTATCTTGCTAAAGAACTGACGCAAAAAAGCTTGCCTGACATCGGTGACATGTTTGGTGGGCGTGATCACACGACTGTTTTGCACGCGGTTCGCAAGATTTCGGATTTGCGCGCCAAACAGGCAGACTTGAACCATACGCTGCATGTGCTTGAACAAACTTTAAAGGGATAATCCATGCAACTTGTACAGACCCCACGCGACGCACTGCTTAAGCCGCTTTCTACCGTAGCCGGTATTGTCGAGCGTCGGCACACCTTGCCGATCCTCGCCAATATTTTGCTGCGCAAAGAAGCCAATCGTGTTTCTTTCATCGCAACCGACTTAGAGGTTCAAATCACCACACACGCCGATTTTGGTGTGGGGGCTGAAACAGAGTCCTTAACAGTCGCGGCACGCAAACTAGTCGATATTTTGCGCGCATTGCCCGATACGGGCGATGTCAAGCTCTCAACGACGGGCGGCAAGTTGGCCGTACAGTCAGGCAAGAGCCGGTTTTCGTTGCAGACGCTAGCGGCTACAGAATTTCCTACGATGACACAACCAACGCGCTGGGATGTCTCGCTCACGTTGACGCGCAAGACGCTCAAGCATTTGTTCAATATGGCTCATTTCGCCATGGCGCAGCAAGATATCCGTTATTACTTAAACGGGATGCTGCTGGTTTTTGAGCCAGGTCTCTTGCGTGTAGTTGCCACAGATGGGCACCGACTTGCGCACAGCTCGACACCCGCTGAAGGAATCAGCGCTAAGCACGAAGTCATTGTCCCGCGCAAAACCGTGTTGGAAATGCAGCGCCTGCTCGACGATAGTGAAGAGCCCGTCACGATCGAGGTCGCCGCCGGACAGATCCGCTTTTCGTTTGGACATGTCGAATTGGTGTCGAAACTAGTCGAGGGCAAGTTCCCTGACTTTAATCGTGTGATCCCGACGAATTACACGCGCCATTTTGATGTGTCGCGCGAAGTGCTCCAAGGTTGCTTGCAGCGCGCCGCGATTTTGACAACGGATAAGTTTCGTAGCGTTCGCCTGCAACTCGCGCAGCATGTGTTGAAGATCTCTTCGACAAACGCCGAGCAAGAAGAAGCGCAGGAAGAGATCGATATTGATTATGGTCACGAGGCATTAGATGTTGGATTCAACGTCAGCTATTTGCTAGATTTTTTGGCCAACGTCAAAGCCGAAACGATTCGCTGGTCTGTGATGCCAGACGCGAACGCCTCAGCCCTTATTACACTGCCTGACGACGAGTCATTTAAATATGTCGTCATGCCAATGCGGATCTAGACATGTCAGAAAATAAAGAAGTAACAGGCCAACACGCGCCGGATAACGATGCATACGGCGCCGATTCGATCAAGATGCTTAAGGGCCTCGAGGCGGTTCGCAAGCGCCCCGGGATGTATATCGGTGACACGTCTGATGGTACCGGCCTACACCACATGGTGTTTGAGGTCGTAGACAACGCCATCGACGAAGCGCTTGCCGGGCACTGCGATGACATCGTCGTGACGATTCATGGTGATAACTCTATATCTGTTACGGATAACGGTCGGGGCATTCCGACAGATATCCATAAAGATGACGAGTTTGCGCGTAGCGCAGCTGAAATCGTTTTGACCGAGCTCCATGCGGGTGGTAAGTTTGATCAAAACTCATATAAGGTCTCGGGCGGCTTGCATGGCGTTGGTGTGTCATGTGTGAACGCGCTCTCATCGTGGCTGCGACTGACGATTCGACGTAATGGTCAAGTACATGAAATGGAGTTTCGCAAGGGTGAGCGGGTCGCCCCATTGGCTGTCACGGGCACAACAGAAAATCGCGGGACGGAGGTTCACTTTCTAGCCGACACCGACATTTTTAATAATGTCGAATATCACTACGAAATTTTGTCTAAGCGTTTGCGCGAACTTTCGTTCTTGAATAACGGCACCAAGATTAGACTAGTCGATCAGCGCCAAGGTAAAGAAGAAAACTTCGCGTTTTCTGGTGGCTGCAAAGGCTTCGTTGAATACATCAATCGCAGCAAAACGGTATTGCATCCAAACGTATTTTCGGTCAGCACAGAATCAAACGCTGGCGGCAGCTTGGTGGGTGTTGATATTGCGATGCAGTGGAACGACGGGTACAACGAACAAGTGCTTTGCTTTACCAACAACATTCCACAACGAGATGGCGGCACACACTTGACGGGCTTGCGTGCGGCGATGACGCGCATCTTGAATAAGTACATCGGTGACAACGAAATGGCCAAGAAGGCCAAGGTTGAGACCACCGGTGATGACATGCGCGAAGGATTAACGTGCGTTTTGTCAGTGAAAGTGCCTGAGCCGAAATTCAGCAGCCAAACAAAAGACAAATTGGTGTCGAGCGAAGTGCGACCAGCCGTTGAAGAGGCGGTCGCGCGCACCCTTGAGACCTGGTTGTTAGAAAACCCGATCGATGCGAAGGCGCTGTGCGCTAAAGTTGTTGAAGCGGCGCGCGCGCGCGAGGCCGCGCGTAAGGCGCGTGAGATGACGCGACGCAAGAGCGTGTTGGAAGGCGCAGGTCTTCCCGGCAAGCTTGCGGATTGCCAAGAGAAAGATCCGGCGCTGTGTGAGCTGTATATCGTCGAGGGAGACTCTGCGGGCGGCTCTGCCAAGCAAGGGCGGGATCGTAAGTTCCAGGCGATTTTGCCGTTACGCGGCAAAGTGCTTAACGTGGAAAAAGCGCGGTTTGATAAGTTGATCGCGAGTGAGCAGATAACAACGCTCATCACGGCGCTTGGCACAAGTATTGGACCTGACTTCAACGTTGAAAAATTGCGTTATCACCGGATCATTATCATGACCGATGCTGACGTTGACGGCGCGCACATTCGGACATTGTTGTTGACCCTGCTGTATCGCCAGATGCCTGAGCTTGTCCAGCGCGGTTACATCTATATTGCACAGCCGCCACTCTATAAGGTGAAAGCAGGTAAAGACGAGCGCTATCTTAAAGACGAAGTGGAAGAGTCTAGCTATATGCTACAGCTCTCTCTTAAAGAGGCATCGCTTGTGCCTCAAGCTGGTGCAACGGCCATTTCGGGCGACGCGTTAGCAGAGCTGGCAAAGCAATATGTCATGGCGGGTGGTGTGATCGCTCGCCTCGGTCGTTTTATGGACGAGCTGACACTATCGGCAATTGTAGGTGGAGCAACGGTTGAACTTGATACGCAAGAGCAGGCAGAGGCCTCGGCCAAGCGATTGCATGCAGGTTTGCAAGATCCGTTGTTGCCTAATCAGGTTGACGTTGTAGCGGAGTTTCATCAGAGCGCAGAAAAATATCGCTTGATCGTACGTCGTAAACACCATGGCAACGTGCGGGTAACAGTCTTGGATTATGACTTTGTGCGCGGAGCAGATTATGCTGTGTTGGCGCGTGCCGCTGCGACTTTCCAGGGATTAGTTGGGAAAGGCGCGATGGTCTCGCGTGGCGAAGGTGAAAAGCGTAAAGAAGCGATGGTTGCGGATTTCCGCGAGGCAATGCAATGGTTGCGTGCCGAAGCGGATCGAAACGTGAGCAAGCAGCGTTATAAGGGTCTGGGTGAAATGAATCCCTCGCAGCTTTGGGAAACAACGATGGATCCGAAAGTGCGTCGCCTCTTGCGTGTGCAGATTGAAGACGCGATCGCCGCTGATGAAATCTTTACCACGCTAATGGGTGATAACGTCGAACCGCGTCGTGCGTTTATTGAAACGCATGCGCTGCAAGCCGCTAACCTGGACGTTTAATCCAGCACATGATCACCAGCTTCTTTTGCCCGACCACCATTTATATGGGCGAAGGTTCATATAAAAAAGTGGTTGAAGTGATTGCTAAGCTCGCATGCCAGCGCATCTTCATCGCGCTGGATGCGGCCTTGTTGAAAACTGAGTTTTACGCGAGCATCGCGACGCTGTTGCGAGATGCGAAAGTCTCCGCCGCGTTATTTACAGAGATCGAACCTGACCCAAGTGCGCTGACTGTTGAGAAGGCCTTCGCCGTTTGTCAGGCGCACCAAGCGACCGTGATCTTGGCGATAGGCGGTGGTAGCACCATTGATGTGGCCAAGGCGGTTGGAATTTTGGCGACAAATGGCGGAAGGATCCATGATTATGAGGGCATCGAAAAATTTTTGACGCCTCCCCTTCCTTTGATTGCGATACCGACCACGGCGGGCACCGGGTCTGAGGTGTCTGGGTCTTGTGTCATTACAGACACAGAGAAAAACCTCAAGATGTCGATTCGCCATGCAGCACTTAACCCCGCAACATTCGCGATCCTTGACCCGCTAGCCTTACGCACGGTTCCTGCACACGTTGCCGCACATTCTGGCATCGATGCCTTTGTTCATGCGTTTGAATCGTATATCTCGCTCGGATCGAACCTCATGACCGATGCGATTAATTTACAAGCGATGGCATTGCTTGCTGGAAACATCCGGCAGTTCGTCGCGAACCGTCAGAATACGACGGCGGCCTTAAATATGCTGTGTGGGTCTGCGTTGGCAGGCATCACGTTTGGTCAAACGGGTCTTGGGAATGTGCACTGCATGGCGCGATTTGTCGGTGCGGAGTTCCATCTGTCCCACGGACTGTCCAACGCGGTGTGTTTGCCACACGTGGCTCGATTTAACTTGCTGGCAGTTCCAGAAAAGTTTGCACGCGTGGCAGAGGTAATGGGTTGTAGCGTCCAAGGCCAGCCGACGTTGCAAGCAGCGCACGTCGCAGTTCAGGCGATTACTGCGTTGTGTGCAGACTTATCGATTCCATCTCGCTTGCGTGATGTGGGTGCAAAGCAAGAATGTTTTGACGACATGGCGCAGGCGTGCTTCGCCGCGAACTATAACCGCTGGAATCCGCGCCACACAACGGTCGCAGACTTTAGATCTTTATTCGATCAAGCCTATTAAAGTTATTTGATTGGGCGCGCGGTCACCGCTGTGCAGACAGCACCTTACCAAGCCGAACTAGCCTCCCACAACACCGGAACCTTTTTTTGCTGCGCACGTCGAAATAGGTCGAGCAAGGTGAAGGATCGCTGGCGCAGACTCACAGGCTGAGCAAGCGGATGCAGTGGTTCGTCAGGGTCTTCGTCTGGATGGGTTGTTTTTTCCTGAGCGATGGCCGCCTCGAGCAGTGCGATGGCGTCGCCAAGCTGTTCGGGCATCCAAACCCCGCGAGTTTCAAGCTCAGGCCCATGGAGTTTGCCGATGATCTTCAAAAGAGGCTTGGCATGTTGGGATAGCATCAGGACATCCGCACCAGCCTTGCTGCTGAAGGTAACAAGCATCACGATTCCTTTAATAAGTGTTGAGTCAATGTAAACCATAATTCAGGCTATGATTTGAGGCTTCAACCTGTTGTCTATTATTCCCATGCTCCTCGAGCAACAAAACACGCTAACCACCTGCCTAAAAAAGGCCGTATCCGCCGTTCTGCCAGATGCGCAGCCAACGATTGTCCTTGAGCGCCCTAAAGTGGCGACTCACGGCGATTTGGCCACTAACGTCGCAATGCAACTTGCTAAACCTGCAAAACGTAATCCGCGCGAATTGGCACAGGCGATCGTCGATGCCTTGATGAGCGACCCCGTCGCCACAGCCATTATTGCGCAGGCAGAGCTCGCAGGCCCCGGCTTCATTAATTTCAGACTGACGCACGCTGCCCGCAGCGTCGTGTTGCCCCTCATTGCGCAGCAAGGTGATGCATACGGCCGCGCACCGCGTAGAGGGCAGAAAGTGTTGGTGGAGTTTGTGTCGGCCAATCCAACTGGGCCGCTGCACGTCGGCCATGCACGCCAAGCGGCGCTCGGTGATGCGTTGTGTCGGCTGTTCGATGCAAGCGGCTTTGAAGTGAGCCGCGAGTTCTATTACAACGACGCGGGCAACCAGATTCATAACCTTGCGATCAGCGTGCAAGCCCGCGCGAGAGGCCTCAATACGGACTCACCTGACTATCCTGCCGATGGTTATAAGGGCGAGTACATCGCGGATATCGCGAAAGAATTCGTGGCTGGCACGAGCGCCAACGCGAGTGACGGTGAGCCGGTACTTGCCAATGGCGACGTGGCGGACCTGGATAATATTCGTCGGTTTGCGGTCGCGTACTTGCGCCATGAGCAGGATCTAGATCTGCAAGCGTTTGGTTTAGCGTTTGATCGTTATTATCTTGAGAGCTCGCTCTACACCTCGGGCCGTGTAGAAAACACAGTGACCAAACTGGTTGCAAGCGGGCATACCTACGAAAGCGACGGTGCCTTATGGTTGCGCACAACGGAGTTGGGCACGGGCGATGATAAAGATCGCGTGATGCGCAAGTCCGAGGGCGGATATACCTATTTCGTGCCAGACGTGGCCTACCATGTCACGAAGTGGGAGCGCGGTTTTACACGGGCGATCAATATTCAGGGCAGTGATCACCACGGCACGATTGCGCGGGTACGCGCAGGATTACAAGCGCTGAGTCTGGGCATTCCGTCGGACTACCCCGCGTATGTTCTACACAAAATGGTCAAGGTCGTGCGTGGTGGACAAGAGGTCAAGATCTCTAAGCGGGCGGGCAGTTACGTCACGATGCGTGACCTGATCGAATGGGTGGGTCGTGACGCGGTGCGATTCTTTTTGATCCAACGCCGTGCAGATACGGAGTTCGTGTTTGATGTGGACCTTGCGCGATCGCAAAGCGAAGAAAACCCCGTCTACTATATTCAGTATGCACACGCGCGGATTTGTTCCATGCTGTCCCAAGCAGGTCTTTCGCCAGCGCAGTTGCATGCGGCCTCGGTTGAGGTGTTGCAGGCACCGTCAGAGCTTGCGCTGATGCAGCGGTTGGCAGAGTTTCCCGCCTTGGTATCGCAGTCCGCACTGGAGCTTTCACCCCATTTGGTGGCATTCTGGTTGCGCGATTGTGCTGCGGATTTTCATGGTTGGTATAACGCGGAGCGCGTACTCGTCGATGATGTTGCTCTCAAGCATGCAAGATTGCGTCTTGCGGATGCGACGCGTCAGGTGATTGCAAATGGTTTAGAGTTGTTGGGCGTATCTGCACCTCAGAGGATGTAAGCGACACAACATGGCAAAACATAAATCGTCTGGTGGAAGCACGTTATACGGGCTATTAGCGGGGTTGATCATTGGCTTGATGGTCGCAGCCGGTGTTGCCTATTACGTTATCAAAGCGCCGATGCCTTTTTATGACAAGGCGAGCCGCACCCCCGATGCGCCCGGCGCACCCGACCCACGGCAGGCACCCGACCCGAACGCGGGAATGGGCGGCCGCGATACGGGAACCACGGCCGCCACGCCTGAGGCGGTTGCACCTGTCGCAGGATCTGCATCAGGTGCAAGCACGCCTGCGCCAGGAAGCGGTGATGCCTTAGGGTCGTTGATTGCGACCTTGACACCGACCGCGCCCGCCGCCGGAGGTAGTGCAACCGCGAATCCACGGCCCAAGGCGGAACCTCTTCCGCCACCGCCTGGCCAACCACAAACAGCGCCTGCAACCGGTGGTCCCTATTTCCTTCAGGTGGGATCGTTTCGTGTATTGGAGGACGCGGAGTCTTTGCGCGCGAGAATTTTGCTGTTAGGTATGCCGGTTGAAATCCAACGTGCCGAAGTCAATGGACTACAAGTCAATCGCGTTCGTGTGGGCCCATTCGCGCGAATCGACGATATGAATCAAATTCGCACAAAGTTAGGCCAAGAAAAAATACCTACCGCAGTGGTTAGACAGTAATTTTTAAGGATCGGTCAGACATGAAAGTCACAATGTTTTCAAAAGCACTCTTCGCGCTTACTAGCTTGATGTTGGTATCTTTTACTTCGGTAGGCATGGCGCAAAGTGCTGCGCCCGCTCAATCAAAATATGTTGAGCTCAGCCCAGCGCAACCCACCGAACCCGGAAAAATCGAAGTCCAGGAGTTTTTCTCTTACGCGTGCTCACACTGCGCGGTGATTGAACCGCTATTACAAAAATGGATGAAGACGGTGCCCGCAGATGTTGTTGTTAAACATGTGCCCGTGGCATTTAATGCGAGTATGAAACCTCTGCAGCGTTTGTATTTCACGCTGGAGGCGATGAATCGCTTGGACTTGCATATGAAAGTATTTGAGGCGATCCATGAGCAAAAAAAGCGTCTGTTTTCGAAAGCAGAAATTACGACATGGGTCGTTTCACAAGGTGTGGATCGTACAAAATTTGAGGCTGCGTTTGAATCCTTCGGCGTGTCTTCAAAAGCGGGTCGTGCAGACCAGTTGGTGACAGCCTATCGTGTGCAAGGCACACCGACGATGTCGGTGGCCGGTCGGTTTGTGACCTCACCCACCGAGGCCGGTGGATACCAGGAAACGATTGATGTGGCGAACGCGCTGATCACTCAGGCGCGTGGCAAGTAATTGGCAGCTTGCTTGAGGTCGTCGATTAAATCATCGATGTCCTCAAGTCCGATGTGCAAGCGGAGCAAAGCGTTGGGACTGTGCTTCCAGTAGCTGTGTGATGCAAGCGCGCCAGGATCGACCCATTGCACGAGACTTTCGTAGCCCCCCCAAGAAAACCCAATGCCATAAAGCGTTAGCGCGTCGACGTAGGCTTTGGCGGCCTCAGGCGAGCATTTGAGCTCGACAGATAACATGCCATTTGATCCGGTGCAGTCTCGTTGCCAAAGCGCGTGCCCTGCATCCTTGTGCCATGCAGGATGAAAGATCTTGGCAACGTAAGCCTGTGCATCAAAAAACGCGCAGACCTTCAGTGCGTTGATTGCGTGTTGAGGCATGCGAACAGCCATCGTTTTGACACCGCGTAGCGCTAGCCACGCGTCATCGGCGCTAAGCGAGTTGCCCATTGCATATTGTGCCGAGTGTAAGCGCGCAGCGACAGACTCATCTTTAGCGATGACCGCACCGAGCATGACGTCGGAATGGCCCGCAACATATTTTGTTCCAGCGACTACCGAGATATCCGCGCCCAACGCTAGCGGGCGGTAGATATAGCCTGAGCCCCAGGTGTTATCTGCCGCCAGCAACACGCCATGGTTTTTTGCAATGGCTGCCATCGCGGGCAGATCGAGCATTTCAAAAAGCAAGGACCCGGGCGATTCAACATAAATCATTTTTGTGTTGGGCGTGATGAGAGCGTCGAGATCGTCTTGTACCGAGAAGTAGGTGACGGAGATTCCCAAGCCCTTGAGTAATGCACGATCAAGATTTTTAACAGGGCCGTAGACCCCGTCGCACACGAGCACGTGGTCGCCCGATTTCAGAATACCCAAGAAGGCGATCGTGATCGCGGCCATGCCGGAAGGAGCGAGCACGCAGTAGGTTCCGCCCTCGAGTTGCATAAACACTTCTTCGAGCGCACGGTGCGTGTCCATGCCTGAGCGACCGTAGCTGATCGCACGCTCACCTGAGGCGCGTTTGGCGAACACACGCTCGAGTGCGGCTAGATTTTCAAAGCGTACTGTACTGGTCCGCATGGACGGCAGATTGACGGGCGCAGTGCCTGTTTCGGGATCAAATGGGGCACTACCAATATGAAGCAATTTAGTATCGAGATGATGCGTAGTCACGACGCGTCCTTTTATTAATGAGCGAATAAGCTAGATTTGTTTGAAACGTATGATGCCATCTGCATCAAGCGAGCGGGAGAGCTTTCCTTCAAAATACAGCGCATGTAAGTGTGCGATCGCCTCGCCCATGGCAAAGGTTGTTTGGTGTAGATCGAGTTTCCGTTTAAACAGCACAGGCAGAATGTCGGTGGTCGACTGTGGGGTGATACATGCTGTGAACACCTCGTCCAAACGTTCGGCGTGATGGGCGTGTTGTTGGGCGATGCGTTCGTGTAGGCCTGTAAACACTTTGCCGTGTGAGGGTAGAACAAGGGTATCGACGGGCAAGTGATTAAACGCGTTGAGTGAATTTAAATATAGCGGCAAAGGGTTGCCGAGGGGCTCGTAGTCAAAGACGCTGACATTGGTCGAAATGCGGGGCAACACCATGTCGCCTGAAATAAGCACATTCAGGTCTGCGCAATAAAGCGAGATGTGCTCAGGCGCATGACCGTAGCCGACGATCGCTTCCCAACGATGGCCGTTAATCGTGAGCGTACTGCCATGTAGTAGCCGGATGTAGGACGGGGGCATGCTTGGCACAAGGCTAGGGTAGTAGCTTGCGCGTTCGCGGACTTGTTGCAGAGCTTCTGGATCGATCATGCCATGGCGGCCCAGGTGTC
>JBILHV010000119.1:0-5685 GCA_044350305.1 Burkholderiaceae bacterium | reverse complement strand
GCACGGATTCCATCGACTTGAACAATTCGGAGTAGAGCATATTCACAGCCTTCAATATTTGGCTTGCGCCAACGGATTAATAAATAAAATCAACTATCGCTCAACGGATCAACGCCCAAAGAGCCACACCTAACGAGACTGCCGCTACGCCAGTTAGCGCAACCAACAAACGGTTACCCTGCTCACGCGCCTGACGCGACCGCTGCAACTCAGCAAGTACTGCGGCAGACAAATCAGGGCGACTGAGCTGCGCATGCATCAACCTAGGAAACTCTGGCAACCACTGCGACCACTGCGTTGCTTCTTGCGTTAATTTTTTTCGTATGCCTTTGATACCCACCCGCTGATGCATCCAACGCTCAAGATAGGGTTTCGCCGTTTTCCACAAATCTAGTTGCGGATCAAGCTGACGTCCTAAGCCCTCGACATTGAGTAACGTTTTTTGTAATAAAACCAGCTGAGGTTGTATTTCAACATTAAAGCGCCGAGATGTCTGGAAAAGCCTCAAAAGTACTTGCCCAAGTGAGATTTCTGCCAACGGACGATCAAAATAAGGCTCACAAACCGCACGCACCGCCCCCTCGAGCTCTTCCTCGCGCGTCGTAGGTGGCACCCAACCCGACTCAATATGCAAGCGCGCGACACGACGGTAGTCTCTTTGGAAAAAAGCCAGAAAGTTCTGCGCCAAATAGTTCTTATCGAACTCAGACAATGAACCCACAATGCCAAAATCCAACGCAATGTAGCGCCCAAGCGTGTTCGGCTGATCCGACACGTAGATATTGCCGGGGTGCATGTCCGCGTGAAAAAAGCCATCGTCAAACACTTGGGTAAAAAAGATTTCAACACCTGTACGCGCGAGCGTCGGAATATCAACGCCCAAGACGCGCAGCCGGTCGACCTGGCTGACAGGGATTCCGTACATGCGCTCCATGGTAAAGACATTCGATGTGCAGTAATCCCACATCACCTCGGGGACCCACAACAGATTGCGGCGATCACCGTCCGCGGCAAAATTACGTCGCAACTGACTGCAGTTCGCAGCTTCACGAAGCAAGTCCAATTCATCGTGCAAGTGTTTATCAAACTCTCCAACGACTTCTCGGGGCTTAAGCCTGCGACCGTCGGGGGCTAAGCGCTCGATTAAGCCCGCAAGCACGCGCATCAAAGAAAGATCTTTGTCGATCACCTCGAGCATGCCAGGTCTCAGGACTTTCACCGCGACATGTCGGCCATCATGCAGCACCGCGAAGTGCACTTGTGCGATCGATGCCGACGCAACGGGGTCTGTTTCAAAATGCCCAAACAGTTGGTCTGTCGGTGCGCCCAGAGCGGCCTCCACGAGCGCAGCTGCCTCGTTTGACGGAAACGGCGCGACACGGTCCTGCAAGAGCGCAAGCTCATCGGCGATATCGGGGGGAATTAAATCTCGGCGGGTAGACAGCACCTGCCCAAACTTTACAAAGATAGGACCAAGCGACTCGAGCGCCAGTCGCAATCTCACGCCCCGAGCCATCGTCGGGCGAGACCCCAACCGCGCGAGCCATAACAGGCGTACCGCCATCGGATGATCGATGCCGGAGAGCACAAGCTCATCGAGCCGGTAACGGAACGCGACCACTACGATGCGCAACAGTCGCGGTAATGACATCATCGCACAGCGCTCCGGCTTGCTTCCAATTTGCGCAGTCGGGCGTTGAACTCAGCGGCTCGTTGCTCAAGAGCGGATAGCTGCGCCTGCGCACGTGACTGCGCTTGAACAAAGCCCTCCATGAGTGGGCGGCCCGCCAAGGCGTCGGTCTCTTCCGACAGGTATTCGGCCACATTTAGACCCAGGCCACGCAGCGCAGCGCTCGCGCCAGTCGCCGCAGAGCGTGCGCCCTGCACGAGCCTTCGAGCAGTCACATCCCCCAACCACTGCGCAAGCGCGTCCTCTGGGTCTGGCCGCAAATCACGTGATAGTTCTGACACAACCTGTGCCAACGCCGCTTGCCCTGACACATGCACGTACTCTGCCATATCGGGTCGCGCACGCGGTGACAGCCACGCCAAGGGATCCAAGGATTGGGGGTTGATCTCAAGGACCACATCGGGCGTGCTGCTGATCTCAGCGGGCACCAGTTGCCCCGCAGCGGAAAGCTGAAAGGTCAGCGAAAAACCACCCAGCACGATTCGCAATGTTTTATCTGCGTGACGCGCTAACCGCTCCGCTGCCCAAGGCTGCTGCCTCGTCAACAAATTGAAGGCGTGCGCGAGCGCTTGCACCGGTTTAAAAACCTCAAGGAGTGGAAGCGGGGAAAGAGCTCGTCTCAAAATATCGGGCTATAGGAATATTGGCCGTATCGGCACCAAACCAACAGTTTAACGGGTGTGGCGGTGTCACTCAGTAAAAACGCCCGCTTTCGCGGGCGTTTAAGGGTTAATTTCTCAGTTAATTGGCAGGGCTTAGCTCGCTTGGGTAACTGGAACTTGCTGAATACCTGCCAGCAACCAACCACCTTGCTCTGGCTTGAACAGGTTCCAAACCTCTTCAAAGCGGAAGGCCTCAGCGCCAACCTGCTCACGCAACATGCCGGAAAAGCGCACGCTTGCCAAATGGCCATCGCTCACCTTTTCAATACCGAGCAGCTCAGCGTTCAGTAAAACCACTTCTGTGTGGTTTTGACCGGTCTGGCCACTGAGTTGCACCTGGAGTTCTTTCAGGAGATCATCGGTCAGGAAGCTGCGCAACTCATTGACATTGCCGCTATCCCAGACCTTTTGAATCGAGACAAACTGCTGTTTAGCCTCGCCCAAAAAGCGCTGGGTATCGAAGTCGGTAGGAATAAACCAGTTCTGGTCTGGCGCTGGAGCGTCCGAACCAAAACCTGCTGCAGACATCGAACCAGTAGCCGTCGGCGGTAACTGGACAGGTGCAGCAGCTGGCTCAGCCGACTGACGCCACATGTCGTTCGGTGCCGGAGCAGCCCCGCCGGCAGAACCAGCACCTGCACCCTGCACAGCAGGTTGAGCCGATGCGCCACCACGCATTCTGCGCAAAACGAACATCACGGCAAAAATCACGAGGCCCGCGACTAAGGCCATCACGAGAAAGTCTGCCATTGCCCCGCCCAAGCCAAAGTGCGACAAGAGAGCCGCGATGCCCAAGCCCGCAGCAATACCGGCCAAAGGACCTAGCCAGCGTGAGGCACCACTCGGCTTAGCCGCCGCGGCAGCGCCAGCGGTTGAGCTCGCAGCAGCGGCAGGCGCTGTTGCACTTTTCTGGGTGGTGGTTGAGGCGGCAGGAGCCTGATTACTGACGTTGCTGGACTGACGCCCAGAGTTACCGCCTTTACCCGCACGGGCGGCATCCGCATCAAACGCCATGCTGGTCAGTGCCAGACCGCTCACTGCTAACACAGCAGCTGCTACAAAACGTGAAAGGGAACGAGACATCGATTGCTCCTAAGCGAAAATCGCCAGTAAAAAGATAATGATCAACTAACGCACTACACAACAAAGCAATGCTTTGTGTTTTTTATTCAAGAAACCTAATCTTACTAAAAGCTGAACAAAATTGTAAGCAGATAGACCCTAAGCATACAAATAAGTTCAGTTATTCACTTACTGGATTTTTATGCCTTCATGTAAAGCTGTGAGCCCCGCCGACAAGTTGAAGTACTGAACACGGCTCAATCCCGAATCAGACAACATTTTATTAAGGGTTTCTTGGTCTGGATGCATGCGTATCGATTCAGCCAGGTAACGGTAACTATCCGCATCCCCCGCAACTTTGCTACCCAACCAGGGCAACACGTTAAAGGAATACCAGTCATAGACGGGCGCCAGGGGCTTGGCGATGTGCGAGAACTCAAGCACCAGCAGTTTGCCGCCTGGGCGCAACACCCTTGTCATTTCCGCCAACGCGCGATCTTTGTGTGTCATGTTGCGCAAACCAAACGCAACGCTCACCCGATCAAAGTAATTATCGGGAAACGGCAAGCGTTCAGCATCACAGACGGCGCATGGCAAGACAATCCCATCGTCGATCAACCGATCGCGCCCGACTCTTAACATCGAGTCGTTAATGTCCGTGAGCCATACCTCCCCCTGGGGGCCTGCCTGCTTGGCAAACGCGCGGGCTAAATCACCGGTTCCCCCTGCGATGTCGAGCACCTTCATCCCGGGCCTGACAGCTGCCCGACCAATGGTAAAGGCCTTCCAGACGCGATGCAGCCCGGCCGACATGAGGTCATTCATCACGTCATAGCGCGCTGCGACCGAATGAAATACCTGCGCGACTTTGCCCGCCTTTTCGGATTCAGCAACGGTCTGGAAACCAAAGTGGGTTTTATCGTCGGGCATTGATCTTCGCTTAAAAAATTACAAGTACTATTCTAGTCGCTTCGACTTCATTTCGTCGCCTGATATTCCGTCTAAAAACCAATCAGCAACCAATATCTCTTGCGCACTCGCCACGCCCCCGCATGAACGGACCTGTGTTTACGATACGCCCCCAAGGCGACCGGTGCCTGAGCCTGGATTTTGGCCAAGACATTCGTGCCGAAACAGGCCTCATGTGCCTCAGCGCAGCCGCCACTTTGCGCGCGGCCGAACTCGCCGGCGTCTCCGACATCGTGCCCTCATACACCGCGGTTGCGTTGTTTTACTCGCCCGGCACACAAGAGCAGCCTGTCACGTTCGCGAGCCTGTCGCGCGAGGTCAAGCGCGTCCTGAGCGGCGCGTTACTACCCGCAAACACTTCCTCGCGCCTGATCAAAATCCCCGTCTGTTATGGCGGCGTGCACGGACCGGACCTCAGCGACGTCGCCAAGCGTACAGGCCTGACCGAAGACGAAGTGGTCACGAAACATAGTGGCTCAGACACCATGGTCTTTTCACTAGGCTTCTCGCCTGGGCATCCTTACATCGGTATCCACGACGAAATCTTTGCGATCCCCAGACGAGATGTCCCACGCACGGTGGTGCCACGCGGTTCGGTCGCCATCGCCAACCGTCAGTCCACAATTTATCCAGAACGTCTGCCCGGAGGCTGGCATATCCTGGGTGCGACCCCCCTGCGACTGTTTGATCTTTCTCGGGAGCAACCGTCATTGCTGTTACCAGGTGACAAAATTGAATTCGTCCCGATCGACCAAAATGAATTCGATCGCCTCAGCGCTGAAATTGATGGGACGCGACCATGAGTGTCGTCGTCATCAAGCCAGGCATGCTCTCTAGCTTTCAGGATGCGGGTCGGCACGGACAGCAGCCTCTTGGCATTTCGGTTGTGGGCGCAATGGATCAGCGCGCGCATCATTTAGCGAATATGGTGGTTGGTAATGATGCGCAAACCGCGAGCCTAGAGATCACGCTCACCGGCCCGACGCTACAGTTCCAACAACCCGGCTGTATCGCGTTGAGTGGCGGCGACTTAAGCGCCACGCTGAACGGCCAAGCCGTGGCGTTAAATCGTCCGATCATCGTTCGTCCGAACGATACGTTGGCCTTTGGCCCCCGCAAGCATGGCACACGTTGTTATCTCGCGGTGCATGGCGGCTTTGCACTGACTCCCGTACTCGGCAGCACAAGCACCTATCTTCGTAGCCACTTCGGTGGCTGGCAGGGGCGGGCGCTGCAGAAGGGTGACGAGATCCCGTTTGTACGATCACTCGCCACCAAAGGCTTAGAGGCTCTCGCGATGGA
>JBILHV010000003.1:0-18203 GCA_044350305.1 Burkholderiaceae bacterium | reverse complement strand
GGCGTCAAGTTTTATACGGGTGACATGTTCCCAGCAGAGTACAAGAACGTGCTGTTCAACGCACGCAAAGGCTCATGGAACCGCACACAACGGATCGGCTTTGATGTTGTGACGGTGCGCACCGATGCAAATGGCAATAACGCGAAGGTTGAGCCCTTTATGACTGGCTTTATGAATCCTGCAGATCAGTCATGGTGGGGTCGTCCGGCCTACCTGCATCAGATGAAAGATGGCTCATTGTTGGTTTCTGACGAGCAAAATGGTGTCATCTATCGCGTGACATATAAGAAGTAAGCTTGATGCAGTGGTTGTCTGTTGTACGTAATGTTGTTTTGGTGGGAGCCGTCCTTGCGACGGCTCCTGCTGCATACGCACAGATAGCCCCACAGCGCTTAGCGCTGTGCGCGGCCTGTCATGGCGCAGATGGAAATTCTCGATTAAAAGGAATCCCATCTTTAGCGGCACAACCAAAATTGTTTCTCGAAAATCAACTTGTCCTGATTCGCGAAGGTGTGCGCGATATTCCTGTGATGAAAGGCTCGCTTGACGGCGTGTCTGATGCGGAAATCACAGCGCTCGCCAAGTATTACGCGGAAAAAACACTAGCCCCCGTTCCGACCGATAAAGACGCTGAAGTCTTTGCGCGTGGCGGCAAGTTAGCGGAAGGCATGCGTTGCGGAATATGCCATCTACCGACCTACCTGGGTCGTGAGCAGATTCCTAGGCTGGCGGGCCAAAGAGAAGATTATTTGTTGCATAGCATGCAACAGTTCAAAAACAACCAAGCTGTCGGTCGTGATTCGAATATGGCGGCCTCGGTTTATGGTGTCTCAGATCAAGAGCTCAGTGACATTTCATATTATTTAGCTCGGCTCATGCGTTAATGCTTCGCTTAGAACGAGCAGCACCAAAGCCCATAATGGTCCCCCACTCTTATCTTTTGATGGTTAGGATCTGCTCGCGCGCGTAAGGCGTCAGTTGTTTAAAAAAAATACTCCAAGGTAACGTGACGCCATCGAACGCACGTGCAACATGCGGAAGAAATCCGTCGACATTAAATCCGTCAGCATTCAAGCAAAAAGTGAATTCCGCCGATGGTGCCAAGTCGAATTGAGCGTACCCATGGAGCATCGACACATCAAAATCTTTTCGCTCTTTTGCGACGGCAATGAAATGTGCCTCGGTGAATTGTTTCGCGATCGCCTTCCACGCCATATCAGAAAAAACATCCTGGATGCGTAGCGGTCGATCTAGGCTAAGCGCATATACGCCGCATTCCGTGCCACCACTTGGATAGGCGCCCATCATCGTCTCCCACCCGTTCGTTTTAAGAAGCCAGTCCTGGCTCAGGTCTGTTAATCGAACGACATAGGACTCATAACCTCTGGTTTCGTTCGGATCGATTTTTGTTCGAAAGGACAGGTAGTGGTTGATCTTGCTAGCAGCGATCGTATCGCTATCAAGTTGTAAATAGTTACGCTGTATGGTGTAGATGCTTTGTGCCGCAGTCGAAACATTCAGCGCGCTCTCGATAGCCACAAAGGTTTTCATGCCTCTAAGCAGTTGGCCTGTCGCCTGCAATTCTTTAATACGTTGAGAGTAGGCCTCCGCGAAGCAGCGCTTAGCCTGTGCTCGGTCAGCGGGTGACGCGTCGTAGCTTATAAAGCAGTAGTTCGAATGAAAGCGTAGCCAAGATAATTGGCCGTTGACAAAAGTCTTTGCCGCACTGACTGAGAGGCGCGCTCGTGCGCTTTGATATTCCTTGCCGAGTGACTCGTCTAAGGCGCCCAGCTCTGTATCGCTACAGATTAAACGTTCCATTTTTGAAGTTGCTTTCGCACAGTCAAAGCTGGCTGCCTGCGCCGAAATGCTCCAAGCGACGCCCGACAACACAAGCGCTAGCTTAAGTAGAGTGCTCAATGTTCACCGCCGCGGATTGTGGTTGATTTGTCAGAAAATATCCTATGAGTGTATCGGTTATTCATCTGAGTTCAGCCGCTTGCCCAGCCTGAACGGCTCATTACGCGCATTGAATGATTGATTTTCACTGCAACTGTCGGTTATCTAAGTAAAGTATAAATATCTCATGGCAAATGAAGGACTGCCCGTGCGCGTTCGTGCCTATCTTTATGGAACCGCGATTCCGCCCGGCTTTAATGCCGTTAAGCCAAATGACGGGGATGATTTGTTTCGCTTTGTTGGCGTGAAATTCATTTCGGATGGATCGACGCAAGGCCTGACTGCGGCACTGAATGAAGCTTATGCTTATCCGGCTGGGAGCCAGTATCGAGGCGACTTGAATTACAAAGACGAGCAGCTCTTGGGCATGATCAAGCCATACTTTGATCAAGGCTGGCAAATCTCTGTTCATGCGAATGGCAGTCGCGCTGTCGAGCAAACGCTCAATAATTATTCCAAACTACTTCAAGGCAATCCTCGTCCTGAATCTCGACGCTTGCGCATCGAACACTTCACCGTGACAACACCCGAGCAGTTAGTCAAAGCAAAACAACTAGGTGTGGTGCCAGGCTTTACGATCGGCCATGTCCACTATTGGGGCCAGCCCTTTAATGATCATATTTTGGGCGCTGCGCGTGCGGAGTGTATTGACCCCTCTGCGTCACTTAAACGGGAAGGAGTACGCTTCGCTTATCACAGTGATTCGCCTGTCTCCCCCTACGGCCCATTGAAGTACATCACCCAAGGTGTCACGCGCGTCTGGCAGAGTCCGTTACAACGAAAAGTCTTGAGTCCAAACGAGCGGATTTCAGTTGACGACGCGATTCGTGCGGTGACAATTGACGCAGCGTATCAATTAATGTCCGATGACAAAATTGGAAGCCTAGAGGTGGGTAAGCTTGCTGACTTTGTAGTGTTAGAAAAAAATCCACGCACGACGCCTGTCGAGCAAATCGCAGACATCAAGGTCTTACAAACGTGGGTGGGTGGTAAGCGCCAAGATTGGTAAGTTGTAATAAAGTTTTTCGTGGCTACTTCCGATAAGTTTGCCAGCTACGACACTATATTCAGCGCGTCAATGTCATGTTCTTCAGTCGGTCTAGTGCCTCTCGTAGAGGCATATTGCTCACAACGTCTAAACCAAAATAAGGATTTTGACTAACAAAGGCAAGATAAGAAGCAAGGAGAGTGACAAAAAACAAGAAAAAGTTCGAAATGAATTGTGTCTCTGGCTTGGTCAGCATAGACAAGCTTAGGAGTGCAGAGGTGGTCACTAATGTGATCGCAACAAGCATATATCCGCGCAGCCCCATACCAAAATCACTGGCCTCTATCCTTTGTAATCTTTGTTCCCTGATGCGTGTGACCAGGCTCGCTAGTTGTGTGCTTGTGACGGTCGGTAATTTTGCGATATGTTCAGGTGAATAGACGATATCTGACATGACCGTTAGCGAGGTAAGGGCGCTACTCGCGCCACTTCGTATGGCGTCGGAAGATCCTCGCCTCAAAGCCGGCCATTCTTTTTCTAGCACGGCCGCACTGTATTCTCGGACGCTTGCCATCAGTGGCACGCCTATCGTCGGGTCAATATTGAGTGACATTCGGCCTAATGTGCGGATTGCGTCTGCCTCTTGAATAGTGGCGTTTTTAGCGCGAGTGTGCACGGCAGATATGTCGCTAAATACAAAAGCGAGCCCGAGCGACAACAAGATAATTGCTCCGGAGTTTAAGCCTGCAATCGACATGCCGTCGTAGCGCGCTGAAAGCTTTGCGTGTCGTTTAGGAGAGAAGCTCCATCGCCTAATGATGTAGGAGATCAGCCAACTTGCGCCGACAATCATCAAAAAGTTCAGAATAATGAGTGCGATTGATGTCATCACGTTCGTTCTCGTTTGCTCTGCAGGTTAAAGTTGCGCGACCGTTGTACAACCGATGCTAATCGTTGTGTCAAGTAGACTAAATCAATTTTATTTTAATTACTATGTAGCCGCTTTCTTGTCCGCGCCTGAGTCGGCTTGGCATACGATGGGAAGAGTGTGTTTTTAGTAAGATTTACTTGGCGTACGGCGAGCGCCGCACATCTTATCTTAATGGTGCCCGGGGCCGGAATCGAACCGGCACGCCTTGCGGCGGGGGATTTTGAGTCCCCTGCGTCTACCAATTTCACCACCCGGGCAAGGGGGATCGCGCTAAAGGCGCTTTGGAGCGAAGACCGCCATTATACGGTGGAAAATAAATTTTCAGAAATCACTGACTGGTCATTAAATTTGGCGCCAGAACCACTCCTGAGCGACGTTCCCGAGTCATAATTACGCCATAACAAAATCGTCACAGGAGACAAACCATGCAAGCTACACAATCCGCGCGTGTTCAGGTGTTTTGGCAGCCAGGCTGCTCATCTTGTTTACGCACCAAAGAGTTCCTGACAAAACAAGGTATCGATTTTGAGTCGATCGACGTGCTGAACGATCCAACAGGTATGGCTAAGCTGCATGCGCTCGGTGCGCGCAGCGTACCGGTGGTTGCGCTTGGTGGACGCTTCACCTTTTGTCAGTCGTTTAATGACGTGATTAAATTTTTGGATTTGAAAACCAAATTAATGGATCCCTTGCCTCCCGAGCAACTGATCGCGAAATTAGATACGATTATTCAAACCGCGCAGCGCTTGATTAAGCAGTTTTCTCCCGAGCAGTTACGTGAAAATTTTCGAGATAGGAATCGTAATCCTGCGGACACGGCATTTCATATTTTTCGTGTCGCACAAATGGGTGCTGAGGCGGCTAATCAGATCGATCTGAACTTCGAAAGCTTCGGCGAGTTGGCACCTAAGACGTGGTCAGCGAATGATTTAGCGGACTGGGGCTCGAAAGTGCATACTCAAGTGACAGATTGGTGGCGTAACGAACCGAATCGTGACCTTCAATATTTGGTGCCAACCTACTACGGGAGGCGCGCTATGCACGACGTTCTGGAACGCACCACGTGGCATGCTGCGCAACACACGCGCCAAATCACCTTGATGCTGGAGACCTATGGGATCGTGCCGGATCAACCGCTGAGCCCCGAGGATCTTAAAGGATTGCCTGTCCCTGACGAAGTATGGGATAGGTAACGAGATAGAGTTGAGCTTATTAAGGATGTTGGATGTCATCGTTGGATCTGCAATTAGCTGAGCATGCGGCCTCGGTTAGGTTTGAAGATTTACCTGCCGCAGCAATCGAGCGCGCAAAGATCTTCACGCTAGACACGATAGGTGTAGGCATCGCAGGGGGAAGCACCCCCGAGATTGCGCCCCTACTTCAAGCGGTTCAGGGCTGGGGAGAAGGGCAGCAAGTGGGCGTATGGGGATCGCGCCGCAAGCTTAATCCTGGGCAGGCGGTGCTGCTCAATGCCTATCAAATACATTGTCAGGAATTTGACTGTTTGCACGAAGGAGCCGTGTTGCACGCCATGGCGACGCTATTGCCCGTGCTGCTTGCCGAGGCACAACTGCATGGCGGCGTTTCGGGCAAAGCGTTTTTGGCTGCGGTGGCCGCTGGAGTAGATGTTGCCTGCACACTTGGGCTAGCTTCTAAGCAGGGATTACGATTTTTTCGTCCAGCGACCTCCGGCGGTTTTGGTGCGGTGGCAGGATTGGCGAATTTACGCGGCTTTGATGCGCAGCGCACACTCGCGGCTTTTGGTCATCAGCTCGCACAAGTGAGTGGCACGATGCAAGGTCATACAGAGGGCAGTGTGGTGCTGCCTTTGCAAGTGGGGTTGAATGCGCGCGCTGCCCTGCAGTCCTGCGATTTGGCACAAAGTGGATTCCCTAGTTTGCAACTGCCGCTGACGGGTCGTTTCGGTTACCTGCCGATGTTTGAGACGCAATGGGATCTTGAGCCACCCATGAAAGCTCTAGGTACAACCTGGCGTGTCGCCGAATTAAGTCATAAGCCTTACCCGAGTGGGCGTGCGACACACGGAGGGATTGAAGGCCTGATGGCGCTGAGAGATCAGGTTGGGTTTAGCGCAGATGAGATTGAACAGATCATCGTGAGTGGCCCCTCGTTGATTAATCATTTGGTTAATCGCCCGCCAGTAAAGTCGCCTTCGCCAAACTACGCCCGCCTTTGTATGCCCTTCGCGCTTGCGAAGGTGTTGCAGCATGGTTCGTTAGATCCGATGCACTTTCGGGGAGATGCGCTGCATGATCCTCAGACTTTCGCGTTATCACAAAAGGTATCGATGCAAATAGATGACAACCCCAATCCTAATGCCTTGGCTCCGCAGGTGGTGTCGGTACGTTTGAGAGATGGGCGGGTCTTGGAGCACCCGATAGATACTATGCTTGCGAGTCCGAAGCGTCCGTTAAGTGAAGAGGCGCGCATGAAAAAATTCCAACGTTGCTGGTCGCTGGCCGCCGAGCCGATGGGGGATAGTGCAGCGCTGGTTGCAGTGATCAACGGCCTCGAACATTGTCGAGATATACAAGAGGTCACAACGCTACTGGCGGCGCACTCGTGAGCGTCACGATGTTGGCGGCCAAGCTTTTGCTTGTGCCGAGTCTGATCTTATTGCTGTCTTTGGCGCAACGCCGCTGGGGAGCAGGGTTAGCTGGCTGGTTATCCGCCTTCCCGGTGTATGCCGGGCCGGTGCTGTTAATACTCTCCGTCGAACAAGGGCATGACTTTGCCGCACAGGCAGCGGAGGGGACGTTATATGCCGTCGTGGCAACGCTAGCATTTTGCATCGCCTATGGTTGGACGTGCCTGCGCCATGGCGTTCTACTTAGTTTGTTAGCCGCTGCGCTCACGTATGCGTTGACGGTATCGATCTTGCAGTTTGTGCACGTTCCGTTATTCGTCGCGTTCGCCGTGGTGCTGGTGCTGCTAATGTTGGCGCCCCGCGCCCTGCCAAAAACACCGCCGCCTACGCGCTCAGCGCCCCCGGGAAATGTAGATCTTGTTTTACGCATGGCTTTGGGCGCAACGATGGTGTTGCTGGTGACCTATTTTGCCGATGTGATGGGTCCGCGAACGAGCGGGCTATTCGGCATGTTTCCTCTGATGAGCACGGTGTTGGTTACGTTTTCGCATCACCACGCGGGCCCCGACTCTGCGGTCGCCTTATTGCGAGGTATGTTTTATGGGTTTTATGGGTTCGCCAGCTTTTGTGTGGTGATGACCTTGGTCTTACCTGGGCATGGACTGTTAGTCAGCTTTGCCGCTGGCCTATCCACTGTGCTTGCCCTGCAGCTAATAAGTAAGCGTTTAATGCCCAAAAATGCCTTGGGAACTGACGCAAGGTCTTGAAATGCAGCAATGACCCCCCAAATACATTGCAGAATATTGCCTAACGCCTCGGTCGAGGGCATAGCCCTGTGGATAACTTTTCGGTGAGCACCATGACTCAAACAACATCATCTTCTGACGCATCGCAAACGTTGGGTTTTCAGGCAGAGGTTAAGCAACTGCTGCACCTGATGATTCATTCCCTCTATAGCAACAAGGAAATCTTTTTGCGTGAGCTGGTCTCTAACGCCTCAGATGCCTGCGACAAGTTGCGTTTCGAGGCGATTGATCAGCCCGACCTAATGGAAGGGGCGGGTGAACTGCATGTTCGCGTGGATTTCGATAAGACCGCACGTACCATCACGATTTCAGATAATGGGGTGGGGTTGTCGCGTGACGAGGCGGTCGCTAACTTGGGCACCATTGCCCGTTCGGGTACGCGCGAGTTCTTCTCCAAGTTGACGGGCGACAATCAGAAAGATGCTCAGCTAATCGGTCAGTTTGGGGTGGGTTTTTATTCCTCCTTCATTGTCGCTGACAAAGTGACGGTTCGTAGCCGTCGGGCGGGCGCCCCAGCAGACCAGGGAATTGTTTGGGAATCTGATGGCCAAGGTGAGTTCACCATCGCTGCCGCTGAGAAAGCGACACGTGGCACGGATGTTGTGTTGCATCTGCGCGCCGATGAAGATGAATTTCTAAGCGGCTGGAAATTGCGTGAAGTCTTGCGTCGCTATTCGGATCACATCTCTCTGCCAGTGCAAATGCTCAAGGAAGAGTGGGACAAAGATAAATCCGAACAAGTTAAAAAAGACGAATGGGAGTCGGTCAACCAAGCAAATGCGCTTTGGACGCGCAGTAAGTCCGAGGTGTCCGATGAGCAATATCGCGAATTCTATAAGCACGTCTCGCATGACTTTGATGATCCGTTAGCTTGGACGCACAACCGTGTTGAGGGGCGCAGCGAATATACGCAACTGCTCTATATCCCGAAACATGCGCCGTTTGACATGTGGGATCGCGATGCGCGGCGCGGCGTGAAGCTCTACGTTAAGCGTGTATTCATCATGGATGACGCTGAGCAGATGTTGCCGTCCTACCTGCGTTTTGTTCGTGGAGTGATTGATTCTGCCGACTTGCCGCTTAACGTATCGCGTGAACTTTTGCAGGAAAGCCGTGATGTCAAAGCGATTCGTGAAGGATCGACCAAGCGTATTCTGAGTTTGCTCGAGGATTTGGCTGAAAACAAAACAGAAGATTACGCGACGTTCTGGACCGAATTTGGTCAGGTATTAAAAGAGGGAACAGGCGAAGACTCAGGCAACATCGAGCGGATTGCAAAGTTGCTGCGTTTCGCCTCGACGCAAGTGGACTCTGATGCACAGACGGTTACCTTGGCGGACTATGTATCGCGCTTCAAAGAAGGGCAAGATAAGATTTATTTCGTGACGGCTGACAGCTATACGGCAGGTCGAAACAGCCCGCATCTGGAAATCTTCCGCAAGAAGGGTATCGAAGTGCTCGTGCTGTGGGATCGTGTTGATGAGTGGATGTTGTCGCATCTGCGGGAGTTCGACGGTAAGCAACTCATTTCTGTCGCGAAAGGCGGCCTAGATCTGGAGGCGCTCGCTGATGAGCAGGAGAAAAAGCATCAGACTGAGGTGGCTGAGCAGTTCAAGCCCTTGGTAGAACGCCTGCAAGAGTCCTTGAAAGAGCGCGTGAAAGAAGTACGCGTTACCTTGCGCCTGGTTGATTCACCCTCATGCGTAGTAGTGGGGCAAAACGATTTGAGCCCTCATTTGCAGCGTATGCTCAAAGCGGCTGGTCAGGCGGCACCGAATGTACTGCCAGTTCTTGAAATTAATCCAGAGCATGCCCTGGTCAAGCGCATACATAGCGTGACGGATGACAGCTTCGGCGAGTGGGCGAATCTGTTGTTTGAGCAAGCGATGCTTGCCGATGGGGCGCAGTTGCCTGATCCGACGGCCTTTGTCCGACGCGTCAATCAATTGCTACTTGGGTAAGGCCTCGGCCGTCCAGTTGGCTAACTTCGCATAACGGGCCCAGTCAAAAGCTGGGCCCGGATCTGTTTTGCGGCCAGGCGCAATATCGCAATGACCTCGAACAGCAGCCAAGGGATAGCGTGCACGTAAGCACTCCGTTAAGTGCTTGAGCGTTTCATACTGCTGATCGGTGTAGGCGAGAGTATCTGTCCCTTCAAGTTCGATGCCGATAGAAAAATCGTTACAGCGTTCTCTCGCATTGTGCGAGGACACACCGGCGTGCCACGCGCGCTGCTCGCAGGAAACAAACTGTGTGATGTTGCCGCTGCGTTCGACGAAGAAGTGCGCAGACACGCGCAGCCCAACAATATTGACAAACCAAGGGTGCGCCGCGGTGTCTAATTGGTTTAAAAATAAATCGGTGACATAGGGCGTATTGAATTGGCCGGGCGGCAAACTGATGTTGTGTAAAACCAGTAGATCGATATTAGTATCTGGTGGCCGGTCGTCGCAATTGGGTGACGGTTTAAGCGTGATTTGAATCGACGGGGTAAGCCAGCCGCGCGAATCAAGGCTCCACATACAGACGCAAGTTAGCGTGGTGCGCGCGGGCCAAGGGAGGCATGTGCTTGGCTACAAAAGCTCACGCCTTCTTTGGTGCTGGCTTCGGATCCGGGGAGATGGACGCCACAGTGTGCACAACGCACCATCGCCTCTGTTTCGGAGACTCTCGGCGTATTGGCTTGTTTAGGCAGAGAATCGTTGTGCATTTTTTTTGCAGCGAGCTGCGCAAGGACGCGTGTCGCGAGCAGCCCACCTAAAAACGCCACAATCCAGAATAAGGTTTTTCCCATTTCAGTTTCTCTGTAAGATCACTTCGACTACAAAACGGCTACCAGTGTAGGCAAGCACGATAAAGGCAAACCCAACCAACGTGTAGCGTAGCGCGATTCTTCCGCGCCAGCCACGGGAATAACGCCCCGCCAACAGAATACTAAAGGTAACCCAAGACAAAAGGGTGAAAATGGTCTTGTGATCTAGGGGAAGCCATTTCCCCGTCATGTGGAGGGAAATGATGGATCCCGATATAACGGTGAACGTTAGCGCCGCAAATGCGATCCAAATGACCCGAAACAAGATTTGCTCTTGTGCCAGAAGCGGCGGCTGGGCATCCAACAGTCGACCAATCGCATTGCGAGTCTTTGTTTGAGCTGGGTGAGTTTCCCTTGGAAAATGCAGACGATGATCGAGCGCTGCCATCAGCATGGCCTGCAGGGCAGAGATGGTGACCAGCGCGTAGGCGCATAAGGCAATTAATAAATGTGCTCTTAGACCTGCCTCGTTTGCGTGCGCGAGCAGTTGGGCCTTTGGGAATACGGCGGCGACCAAGCAAATGAGCGCGCCAACGGGCAAAAGGAGGAGTTGCAGTCCATCGATCCGGATAATGAGACTTTCAAGCCAGAAAATAATCATACCGAACCATACGGAGGCAGATAGGGCAAGAGACCAGCTTAATTTCAGATGATTGTCTTCGAGTACGGCGAAGTACAGCGCAGCCGCGTGTAAGAGAATTGCCGATAACAGACCTAGACGGGCGGAGCGACCAACTTGCTGGACCGGCTCGCCCGAGGCCAATGAGCGCCAAAGTACCAAAGCCAAGATGGCGTAGGCAAATGCGGCTAAAGAGTGAAATACAATAGCGTAAGACATGTGTCTAGTGTAAAGCGAAACTGCCACCATGCTTGAAAATCTTACCCAACGCCTATCCCGTGTCGTCAAAACGATTCGAGGTGAAGCGCGCCTAACCGAAGCGAACACCCAGGAGATGCTCCGAGAGGTGCGTGTAGCGCTGCTCGAGGCTGACGTTTCACTGCCAGTGGTGAGGGATTTTGTAGCTAAGGTTAAAGAAAAAGCGCTAGGCGAGGAAGTCGTAGGCAGTCTGTCACCGGGGCAAGCGTTGGTTGGCGTGGTGCATCAAGAGCTCACGGCCTTAATGGGTGGTGACTTAGGTCTTGAGGCAAGTGAACTGTCCTTGGCGATGCAGCCCCCGGCTGTGATTTTGATGGCGGGCTTGCAAGGTGCGGGTAAAACCACCACGACTGGAAAATTGGCGCGCTGGCTCGCAGCGGGTGACCATGTTCAGCATGGACGCAAGACGGGTAAGAAAAAAGTTGCTGTTGTTAGTGCGGACGTGTACCGCCCTGCAGCGATTGAGCAATTAAAAACCGTTGCAGCTCAAGTTGGGGTGGAGTGGATTGCTTCGGATGCATCGCAAAAGCCTGAAGATATTGCTCGTGCCGCACTCGATTACGCGAAACGCCATTATTTTGATGTCTTGATTGTCGATACGGCAGGTCGTCTAGGTATTGACGAGGCGATGATGCAAGAGATCAAGATGCTGCACAGCGTTTTGAATCCGATTGAGACCTTGTTTGTTGTCGATGCGATGCAAGGTCAAGACGCTGTGAACACGGCGCGCGCATTTGGTGACGCCTTGCCTCTCACGGGCGTCGTGCTAACCAAATTAGATGGTGACGCACGCGGTGGTGCGGCCTTGTCAGTTAGGCACATCACGGGCAAGCCTCTAAAGTTTGTTGGCGTGTCTGAAAAGCTTGATGGACTTGAGCCTTTCCACCCAGAGCGCATGGCGCAGCGTGTGTTGGGGATGGGCGATATCGTTTCGCTGGTGGAGCAGGCGCAGAAAAATATCGACATGGCCGATGCTCAAAAGCTTGCGGCCAAAATGAAGTCTGGCGATAAGTTTGACCTCAATGATTTTCGTGACCAGCTGGCGCAGGTCAAAAAAATGGGTGACATGGGCTCGTTGCTAGAAAAACTTCCCGCTCAGTTTGCACAGGCGGCAGGCCAATTGCAGAATGGGCAGGCTGATAAACAGCTGCGGCGTACGGAAGGTATTTTGAATTCGATGACTCCACAGGAGCGTGCGAAACCTGAGCTGCTCAAAGCCTCACGTAAACGCCGTATTGCGACAGGGGCGGGAGTCCCTGTGCAGGAAGTCAATCGCATGCTCAATCAGTTTGAGCAGATGCAGGGCATGATGAAGCAAATGAAAAAAGGTGGCATGGCTAAGATGATGCGTGCCATGGGCGGCATGAAAAATCTAGGTAAGCTCGGCGGCTTTGGAAGATAGTCAACGCGCGCTAAAAGTGAGTGTTAGCGTTTGTTGAAGATCAGATCCCAGACGCCGTGCCCCAAGCGCAGACCGCGGTTTTCAAACTTTGTCAGTGGTCGAAAATCTGGGCGCGGGGCAAAGTTTTCAGCGGTATTGATCAGGCTTGCTTCCCCAGAAAGTACCTGGAGCATTTGTTGGGCGTAATGTTCCCAATCTGTTGCGCAATGCAAGTAAGCACCGCAAGCCATTCTGCTCGATAACAACTCAATGAGTGGCGCCTGTATCAAACGTCTTTTATGGTGACGTTTTTTGGGCCAAGGGTCTGGGAAATATATATGTACGCCTGCCAGAGAGTTTGGTGCAACCATATCGCGCAGGACTTCAACGGCATCGTGCTGAATGATTCGAATGTTTTCAAGCGTTGAGGTTTCAATTCGTTTTAACAGAGCACCGACGCCCGCATTAAAAACCTCAACCCCTAAAAAATTATCCTGCGGACGCGCCAAAGCAATCTGCTCAGTCGTTTCGCCCATGCCGAAGCCAATTTCGAGGATAGTCGGTGCTGACCGTCCAAAGGTCGCACTGAGATCGAGCACTTCTGCGCGGTAGGGCACAGACCATTTGTCTAAGTAAGCGTCGAGGGCTTGCTGTTGCCCTTGTGTCATGTGGCTGCGACGATTGACGAAGCTGCGAATGTGTTGCGGGTGCATCAGCCACCTCCAACGGCGACAACGATCTCGAGCTTATCGGCCGCGACAAGCTGAACCGTTGTGTAGGTGCTTTTTGGCACAATTTCGCCGTTGCGCTCAACCGCGATCCGCTTACCCGTGAAGCCGAGTTGATCAATCAGTGTGGCAAGAGATATTGAGTTCGGCAGCGTTTTGGGCTGTCCGTTTAGTAGGATTTCCATGGCAGACATTGTAGTGCGTGTCGCCATCATCTTGTGGGCCGAGAGGCATCTCGTATAATGACTCTCGGCAGGTGACAGAGCGGGTGTAGTTCAATGGTAGAACGGCGGCTTCCCAAGCCTCAAGCGTGGGTTCGATTCCCATCACCCGCTCCAGTATCGGTTCAAGCGTTAGGCGTCTACCACTTTAGGTTGGCCGTATTAAAGGTGAACTGGCTTGAGCCTTCTTGAAAAAATTCGATTTCAACGATGAGGCGGCGAGAGTTACGAAGCTCTGCCAAAAAGGGCGCTTCATCTTCAACAAAAATGGTGTCCATGCTGCCGCTTGAGGCGCCAGTCGCGGCGATTGTGAAAATTTTTCCCTCGTCAAAGCGAGCAAAGAACTTACAGCCACCGCTACATTTGAATTGGCCTTTGCTGATCGTGAAAAGGATGTTTAAGCCGTCTTGCGACCGCTCGCGAACCGTTAAGTCCAGCGTCGAGCCACCCGCGTAGGGAGCACTAAAACTAACCTTGTTGGTGCTGGTGGTTTCAGCAAAACGAGTGCTTGTCCCGCGCATTTGGTCGGTGCGGGTTCGGTATTCCCAGGCGTGCGCCTGATATGAGGCGAGTGCCAAGACAGTGATCGCGATTATTCTGAGAAACTTCATCATCCTCTCCGTGGGCATAAAATAAACAAAATTCATTGCCAATTTAATATATTTTCGACACTCAAGCATTTCTTTTTATATGTCTTATGACCCAAATTATTAATATCGCAGCCTATAAATTCGTGGGTCTTGCAGACTTAGAACAACGCAAAGCCGAGATGGTGGCTCAGGCGCAAGCGTTCGCACTCAAAGGGACCATTTTATTGACGCCCGAAGGCATCAATCTATTTTTAGCGGGACAACGTGCGGAGACTGAGGGTTTTTTAGCGTGGCTGCGACAAGACAACGCTTTCGCGGATCTGGAGGCGAAGTACAGCGTTTCTGAAGGAGTGCCCTTTAAAAAGCTCCTAGTCAAAATCAAAGAGGAAATTATTCGGATGAATCATCCGACCATCCGTCCCGAAGCAGGGCGAGCCCCGGCTGTTGACGCGCATACCGCGGCGCGCTGGATTGCCGAGGGTAAAGACGACGCTGGTCGACCGGTTGTTTTGTTGGATACGCGCAACGATTTCGAAGTAGAGGCGGGCACCTTCAAGGGGGCCATCAACTGGCGCCTCTCTAAATTCACCGAGTTCCCCCAAGCGTTGCTTGCGCACAAGGATGAGTTCGCAGGAAAGACAGTGGTTAGTTTTTGTACGGGCGGCATTCGTTGTGAGAAGGCCGCGATTTTTATGGCAGACGCAGGAGTAGAAAACGTCTATCAGCTCGACGGTGGCATTTTGAAGTATTTCGAGCAAACGGGTGGTGTCGGCTACGAGGGTAATTGCTTTGTCTTTGATGAGCGTCGCAGCTTAGATGCGACGCTGAGTCCTCAACCGGTTTAACGAATGCGCATGCCTGGATGCGCACCCGAGGCGGGATCGAGCAGATAGATCCCAGCATCTGTTTTGTCGTCGGCATGGCTCGCGGCAAGCACCATGCCTTCGGACACGCCGAACTTCATCTTGCGTGGCGCGAGGTTTGCAACGAGTGCCGTGAGTCTGCCAATGAGTTGCGCAGGCTCGTAGGCAGATTTGATCCCCGAGAAAACGTTGCGGTGACGGCCTTCACCGACGTCTAGAGTCAGACGCAGCAGCTTCGTTGAACCCTCAACGTGTTCGCAATTCACAATCCGTGCAACGCGTAAATCAATTTTGACAAAATCGTCGATCGTGATGATGTCGGCAATCGGCTCGCCGCCTGGAACGAGCGCAGGTGTTACTTCCGGTGCGAGCTCGGCAGCGGGCGCAACGAATAGTGCGTCAAGCATCGTGGGCTCTACGCGCTGCATTAAATGTTTGAACGCATTGATACGCGTGGGCAGAACGCCTGCGTCGGACCAGATAAAGTTGCGAGTCAGCCCAAAGAGTTCGGTCGCGACACGTTGGGAGAGTTCCGGCAAAATTGGCGATAACATGACCGAAAGTGCCTTAAAACCGGCTAAGGCAGACGAACAGATATGTTGCAGCGCCGCGCGTTGGGCAGCGTCGGCCTGGGCCAGCGTCTTGGCGATCAGCCAAGGTTGCGCGGCATCAAAAGCCTGATTGATCTGATCAGCGTGCGCCATGATTTCGCGGATGGCCCGGCCGAATTCACGCGCCTCGATATCGGTTTGTACGGCGTTTGTCGCGTTTTGCCATTGGGCACTGAGCTTGGCCGCATCGCCGGAATATCCGAGTTCACCGTCAAAATATTTGCTGATGAAATTGGCGGCACGGCTTGCGATGTTGACGTATTTGCCGACCAGATCACTGTTGACACGCGCCACAAAGTCGTCAGGGTTGAAGTCGATGTCCTCAACGCGTGCGTTGAGTTTGGCAGCAATGTAGTACCGCATCCATTCGGCGTTCATGCCAAGCTCAAGGTAGCGCAATGGCGAAATGCCGGTCCCGCGACTCTTGGACATTTTTTCACCGCTCACGGTGATGAAGCCATGCACATTGAGCTGGTCTGGTACTTTTCGTCCGGAGAACTTTAAGGTTGCCGGCCAGAACAGAGCGTGAAAATAGACAATGTCTTTACCGATAAAATGCACTTGTTCGGTCGTGCTTGCGGGGTCAATCAGGGCGTCAAAATCTAGACCAATTTTCTTGCAGTACGCTTTGAGTGAGGCGAGATACCCAATCGGCGCATCAAGCCAAACATAAAAATATTTGCCTGGTGCATCAGGGATTTCGATCCCGAAATAGGGGGCATCGCGCGAAATATCCCAGTCACCTAGATTTGCTTGATCGTCACCATTGCCGAGCCACTCGCGGGTCTTGGCGAGTACCTCTGTTTGTAAGCGCTTGGAACCTTGTACGTTCGCGCCAGTCGTCCACTCTTGTAAAAACTCGACGCAACGCGGATCGGAAAGTTTGAAAAAAAAGTGATCTGACTTTTTAAGAATGGGTCGCGCGTTCGTCAGAGTGGAGTATGGATCAACCAGGTCTGTCGGCGCATAAACGGCTCCGCATACTTCGCAGGAGTCCCCATACTGATCCTTGGCATGACACTTTGGGCATTCGCCTTTGATATACCGATCAGGCAAAAACATGCCTTTGACTGGATCGAAAAACTGTTCGATTTCGCGCGTTTCAATCAAGTTTGCAGCGCGTAGCTGTCGGTAGATATCTTGTGAAAGCTCGACGTTTTCTGGCGAGTCAGTTGAGTGCCAGTGATCGAACGCGATGTGAAAGCCGTTTAAATATTGTGGGCGCTCACCTGCGATCCGTGCGACGAGCTGCTGAGGTGTGATGCCCTCGGCTTCGGCTTTGAGCATGATCGGCGCGCCGTGCGTATCGTCGGCCCCAACAAAATGCACGGTGTGCCCAGCCATGCGCATCGCTCGAACCCAGATGTCGGCCTGGATGTATTCCATGATGTGGCCGATATGGAAAGATCCGTTGGCGTAAGGTAGCGCGGTGGTGACAAATAGTGTGCGGGGCATGGGCAACTTGTTACGTGACATGGGAAGGCATTCCCACGATTTTAAAGCAGTTGCACCAGGCCCGAGTAATGGACGACCAAAGCGGCAATTGTGCTCGCCGCCATACCCCAAATGGGATTGGCCTTGGTGTAGATGACACTGAGCGCGCTGACTGCGACTAAAACCGAGATAAACCATCCACCGGGTGCTGCGATGGCCAAGTCCAAGCCTCCCGCAATCAGTAGGCCGATGGCAAGGGGAACTAATGCCTTTTGAGCCAGCTTAAAGCCTGCGGAACCCGCGACCTGGTTGGCAATCCGCCCCACAGCAAACGCGAGGATGGCCGCAGGCAATACCATTGATACAGTTGCCACCAATAGCCCTGGAAGCCCCGCGATCTGCCAGCCTAGTAGGCTCACGACAACAACGTTAGGGCCAGGGGTGATTTGTGCGATGGCAAATAGCTGGAGGAAAGTGCCATCGTCCATCCAGGCCATGTTTTCAACGATAGCCTGTCGCAAGGCAGGAAACACAGCGTTGGCCCCGCCAATGGCAACAAGCGATAGCGACGCAAAGGTCTTCGCTAGTTGCAACAGGACATTCACATCGATCATTTTTTGCTAAGCCAATAGGTCAGTGCGAGTGCTGATGGGATCAGACCAAGCACCACATAAACCAAGGGCCACTTTAAAACCAAAATACTGACTAGGGCTGCTACGATAATGAGCCAGCCGGCCACACCTGGTTTGATTTTTAGAGCCATTTTTAGGCCCGTGCCGATAATCATTCCGGCGGCTGCGGCGGCTCCTCCGATCAGGGCCACGTTGACGCCCGGAAGATGTGAAAAATTGTCGTACAGGCTCGCAAGAATCAGCAGAATGCAGATGGGCGGAACCATAAGCCCCAACACACTAATCAGTGACCCTTTAACGCCTTGAAAGCGGTCTCCGATGACAACGGAGGCGTTCACGACGTTCGGGCCAGGAAGCACCTGACCCATGCCTAGAATGGTGGCGTATTCTTTTTCAGAGAGCCACTGGCTCTTTTCGACAATGATGTGTCGCGAGATCGCAGCCACTCCGCCAAAGCCAAGTAGGCCAATCGTGGCAAAACCTCGAAAAAGCTCGAAAAGACTGACGTTGCGAGTTGGCTGCGTCATGACCGCTATCGTCTCAGCGAATGTCGCGCACTTCGACGTCTGTGACGTCTTTGTTGGCGAAAGAACCTGAGGCGGAAGTGGATTTACGTTGTGATTGACGCGTCTTCCAGTATTCTCTGACTTCGAAAGGCTTGCCTCGCAGACGCGCCACAATGACTAGAATAGCGATGGCAAAAATCGTGGACAGGACAAAAACGAAGGCCATGGCGAGTCCTAACACCGTAACAACGATGAA
>JBILHV010000118.1:0-5753 GCA_044350305.1 Burkholderiaceae bacterium | reverse complement strand
CTTAAAGGGCGCGTTGTGATCATCGATGACGTCATCACAGCGGGCACTTCGGTGAAAGAGTCGGTCGAAATCATCGAGGCTGCAGGGGCCACAGCTTGTGCAGTGCTTATCGCGATGGACAGAATGGAACGCGCGGGCCCTGATGGGGCGTTGTCACCCCATTCGGCCGTGCAGGAAGTCCAGCAGCGTTATGGCTTGCCCGTTGTAAGCATTGCTTCACTTGATGACATCCTTGAGTTGTTAAAAAACAATCAAGAATTTGCGCAGTATCAGGATGCCGTGTTGACATACCGGAAACGATATGGCATCACACAAGCACACTAAGCGTCGAGTTTTGCTTTCAGCAAATCGTTGACTTGCTGAGGGTTCGCTTTGCCTTTGGCGGCCTTCATGATTTGTCCGACCAGCGAATTAAACGCTTTTTGTTTACCTGCGTGATATTCAGCGACGATCGCGGCCTGTTCTGCCAGAACCGCATCAATCATTGCTGAGATCGCACCCGTGTCGTTGATTTGCGTCAAACCTTTTGCTTGAATAATGGCGTCCGCTTGGCCGCCGTGCTCACCAAGCCACATCGCGGCGAATACATCACGAGCGATTTTGTTCGAAATCGTGCCGTCAATAATGCGCATAAGCAGTGTGCCAAGCATCTGAGCGCTGACAGGGCACTGAGCAATCGTTTTTTCTTCGCGATTCAGCGTGGCCGACACTTCGCCCATCATCCAGTTTGCGGCGAGCTTGGCTTGTCCTGCCGACAGAGATTGGTTCAGCTCTTCAAAGTACCCAGCAAGTTCTCGGCTGCTTGTGAGTTGCGCGGCATCGACGGCGGCGAGGCCATATTCGTTGACGAAACGGTCGCGCAAGTCGCTTGGAAGCTCTGGCATCGATTGACGAACTTCCTCAATCCAGCTTTGCGCGATGACCAGCGGGGGGAGATCAGGATCTGGGAAGTAGCGATAGTCGTGCGCATCTTCTTTACTGCGCATACTACGTGTTTCGTCGCGGTCTGAATCGTAAAGCCGGGTCTCTTGAACGACTCGACCGCCGTCTTCGATGAGTTCGATTTGGCGGCGTACTTCATATTGAATCGCGCGTTCGAGGAAACGAAAGGAGTTTACGTTTTTAACTTCACAGCGCGTGCCGAGTTCTTTCTGGCCTTCTGGGCGTACGGAGACGTTGGCGTCAATACGAAAGGACCCCTCTTGCATGTTGCCATCGCAAATGCCAAGCCACATTACTAAACTATGTAGGGCTTTGGCGTAGGCAACGGCTTCTGCGGCAGAACGCATCTCAGGCTCGGAGACGATCTCTAGCAATGGTGTGCCGGCACGGTTGAGGTCGATGCCAGTGGAGGATTCGCCGTGGGGGCCCACAAAATTATCGTGTAAGGACTTGCCGGCATCTTCTTCTAAATGCGCACGTGTCAGGTTGACGGTTTTTTCAGTGTCGCCAACAAAAAAACTAAGTGATCCACCCAATACAACAGGGATTTCAAATTGACTAATTTGATAGTTCTTCGGCGAATCAGGATAGAAGTAATTTTTTCGCGCGAAGATTGAGCGCGGTGCGACGGCTGCGCCGACCGCCAAGCCAAAGCGTATGGCACGATCCACCGCGGCGCGATTCATGACCGGCAATGAGCCAGGCAGTGCGAGATCGACTTCGTTGGCTTGCGTGTTGGGCAGCGCACCGTACTGGGTGCTGCTACCGGAAAAAATTTTGGTCTGGGTCGAAAGCTGTGTATGCGTTTCGAGTCCGATGACGATTTCCCATGCCATTATGCTTGCCCCGCAATGCGTTGATGCCAGTCGGTTGTTTGCTGATATTGGTGTGCGATCGCAAGCAGTCGCCCTTCATCAAAATAGTTACCAATGATTTGTAGACCGACGGGAAGTTGCAGCCCCGCGGCACCACGACCAAAACCGCAGGGAATCGACATGCCGGGCAGACCCGCCAAATTTAGACCGAGCGTATAGACATCGGCCAACCAGTCCGCGGTGGGGTCGTCTTGGCTGTGCCCAATTGGTGCAGCGACGGTGGGGGTGACTGGGCCCATGATGACGTCGCATTGTGTGGTCAAGGCGACTTGAAAATCGTCGGCAATCATTCTGCGCAGCCGTTGTGCTTGCAAGTAATAGGCGTCGTAGTAGCCGTGGGAGAGCACATACGTGCCGATCAGAATACGTCGCTGCACCTCAGGGCCAAAGCCTTCGGCACGAGAACGCGCAGTCATGTCGGCCAGATCGGTATAGCTCTCACTGCGGTGTCCGTAACGCACACCGTCATAGCGCGACAAATTGCTTGAGGCCTCTGCCGGCGCAATCACATAGTAGGCAGGGATTGAAAGTTGTGTGCGGGGCAAGGAGATGTCGACGCGCGTGGCGCCGAGCACCTCAAATTGCGCGATGGCAGTTTCGACGGCTTGAGCGACTTCATTGTTGAGGCCGTTGCCGAAATATTCACGCGGCACACCAATACGCAGGCCTTTCAGCGGTTGCACGCCTTGTGCTGCATAGTGCGCATTGGCGGATTGATACGCGCCGCGGATACGTCCCGGTGCGTTAGCAACGCCGAGACATTGTTCGGCGCTCGTGGCGTCACGGGGATCAAAGCCACTCATCGTGTCGAGAAGTTCGACGAGGTCGGCCGCATTGGCCGCAAGAGGGCCTGCCTGATCGAGACTAGACCCGTAGGCAATCATGCCGTAACGTGAAACGGCGCCATAGGTGGGCTTGATCCCACTGACGCCGCATAACGCAGCGGGTTGTCTGACTGAGCCGCCTGTGTCTGTGCCCGTGGTGGCCATCACAAGCTTGGCTGCCACGGCAGCGGCTGAGGCGCCTGAGGAGCCGCCGGGCACTGCGCTCAGATCCCAGGGATTACGAGCTGGCCCAAAGGCAGAGTGCTCGTTGCCCGAGCCCATTGCGAATTCATCGCAGTTGAGTTTGCCTAGGCTGACGCAGCCGGCTTCACGCAGTTTGCGCACCACCGTCGCGTCAAAGGGGCTGATGTAATTCTTAAGCATGTTGCTGCCGGCGGTACTGCGCCAGCCTTCGGTCACAAATAGGTCTTTGTGCGCGATAGGTATGCCAGTTAAGGGGCCTGCAGTGCCCGCAGCAAGGCAAGCGTCCGCTGTGCGAGCTTGAGCCAGCGTGAGCTCGGCGTCGACGTCGACAAAAGCGTTGAGTGCCGCTTGTTCTTGGATCTGTTTAAGGCAGTCTTGTGCAAGCTCGGTAGCGCTAAGCTTACGGGCAGACAGCGCCTGGCCTAGCTGTGCAAGGGAGTTGAACTGGAGCAGGGTGTTCGACATCTTATTCAATGACCTTCGGAACCAGAAATAAGCCCTGAGCCGAGCCGGGGGCGTTTGCCATGAGTGCAGCCCGGCGCTCCACCGATGATATCTCGGTCACTTGGTCCTCACGCAGGCGAAGGGATGCCTCTGTCACAGCAGATAAAGGGTGCGCCAAAGGCTCTACGCCAGTCGTATCCACTGCTTGTAAGGTTTGAATGATGCCTAGAATCTTGTTTAGGTCCGTTTTAGCCTGCGCTTGCTGTGCTTCGGTTAGGTGCAGCCTTGCCAGGCGGGCGATACGGACGACTTCTTGGTCAGTGAGAGCCATGGGCGGGGGTTGATCCATTTCAGGGGGTTTACCCCTTGGTTTAGTGCTGTGTGAGAGGCATATTTTGCCGTTGCTTAAAGAATTATAAGTTATGATAGAAGGTCAATCGCTGCGCGATGCGCGCGTCAATATTTTTTGGCTAGACACTCATGTTCGGATTCCTTCGTAGTTATTTTTCCACCGATATGGCGATCGACCTCGGGACAGCCAACACGCTGATTTATGTTCGAGGTAAGGGCATTGTGCTCGACGAGCCTTCTGTGGTGGCAATTCGCCATGACGGCGGCCCCGGAGGCAAAAAAATCATACAAGCGGTTGGGCGCGAGGCAAAGCAGATGCTCGGACGCGTTCCAGGCAATATTGAAGCCATTCGCCCCATGAAAGACGGCGTGATCGCCGATTTCACCGTGACCGAGCAGATGCTCAAGCAATTCATACGCATGGTGCACCCGCGTAATATGTTCGCGCCGAGCCCCCGCATTATTGTTTGCGTCCCGTGCGGTTCGACGCAGGTCGAACGTCGCGCCATCCGCGAGTCGGCACTCGGTGCAGGCGCAAGCCAGGTCTACCTGATCGAAGAGCCGATGGCCGCTGCAATTGGTGCCGGCTTAAACGTCTCTGACGCGAGCGGCTCGATGGTGGTCGATATTGGTGGTGGCACCACTGAAGTGGCTGTGATTTCCTTGGGCGGCATGGTTTACAAAGGCTCCGTGCGCGTAGGCGGCGATAAGTTCGATGAAGCGATCGTAAATTACATTCGTCGCAATTACGGTATGTTGATCGGTGAACCAACCGCTGAATTGATCAAGAAAGAAATCGGATCGGCCTTTCCGGGCTCTGAAGTACGCGAAATCGAAGTCAAGGGCCGCAATTTGGCAGAGGGCGTGCCACGCAGCTTTACCGTATCCTCCAATGAGATCCTTGAGTCGCTCACCGACCCACTGAATCAGATTGTCTCCGCAGTCAAAATCGCGCTTGAGCAAACGCCTCCTGAACTCGGAGCCGACATTACCGATAAGGGCATTTCCCTGACGGGTGGCGGTGCTTTGTTACGCGATCTCGATCGCTTGCTGCAAGAAGAAACCGGTTTGCCGGTCATCGTCGCTGATGATCCGCTCACTTGCGTGGTACGTGGATGCGGTGACGCCCTTGAGCATCTGGAAAAACTAGGCGCGATATTTATTAACGACTAGTTGCCCTGAACCTTCTGCACTTCAAGTCCAGCGAATCTGGAATTGAGTATTTTGGGACCGGGTCATTTTGTATTGAGTTTTCATGCAACGACACGTCACCCTAAGACTTTTTCGGCAAGGCACCGCCGCCGAAGTTACGCTGACATTCCTCCTGCTCCTTGCGGTGGTGTTGTTGTTCACTGACGCGCTATGGAAGTCCTCGAACCCTGTTCGTCAAACAATTGCGACCGCCGTTTACCCATTTCAGCGGCTAGTGATGCTTCCTAAAGATGCATTGAATGCGTTTGATGGCTGGTTGAATGCGGCCTCCTTGATTAAGACAGAGAATGAGGCCCTCCAGCGTCAGCGCATTGAAATGGCACAAGTGACAACCCGCGCCGCATTACTCACCGCAGAGAACGAGCAGCTTCGACGCTTGCTGGGCGTTCTGGAAAAAGCTGCCGATCGTCCCGCAGTGGTTGTGGAAGTACTTTACGAGCCATCAAGCACCTTTGTGCGGCGGATTGTGTTTAACAAAGGGAGTCGCGCGGGCATTGCACCCGGGATGCCGGTGATCGATGAAAGCGGAGTGGTCGGTCAGATTACGCGTGTGACCGCAATGACCTCGGAGGCCGCGATGCTGACCGATGAGGCGGTGTCGATACCCGTACAGGTTTTGCGAAACGGCCTACGGCTGATTGCCTTTGGTTCCGGTTCACCAGGCAAAGTTGAAGTGCGCTATTTCTCGTCTGACGCGGATATCAAAGATGGTGATACGCTCGTGACAAGCGGAGTGGGAGGCGTTTTTCCACCAGGGTTATTCGTTGGTCGAATCGATCGCGTAGAGCGCAGCCCGGCCTCGGGCTTTGCGCGTGCGGAAGCCAAACCTCTTTCGCATCCCGAGCGCAACCGACATTTTCTGGTATTGCAGGTTTCACTAGAAGCTGAGCAGGCGTTGCTG
>JBILHV010000117.1:0-5756 GCA_044350305.1 Burkholderiaceae bacterium | reverse complement strand
TCCGAAGATTAATCAAAGCATGATCGCCACGCGTGAAGACGTCATCAATAGCACGAAGACAGGAAAGACGCTTCTAGTTGATGCGCGCCCAAATGCGTTCTATTCCGGCGAGACGCGCCACCAGGTTGCAAAGACCCCAGGTACGATAAAAGGTGCTGTCAATATTGAGCACTCAACCTGGTTCGAACCAAAGAGTTCGCTGGTTGTGTCTGCGAGCGAAGCGAAGAAGCTTGCCGCGTCAACACCTTTAAAAGATGACACGGAAACGATTTCGTTTTGCAATACTGGGCATTGGGCCGCGACCAACTGGTTTGTGATGTCCGAACTCGTTGGGCAAAAGAACGTAAAGTTATACGCGGGCTCGATGGTGGACTGGACCCAGGCCGATAGCTCCTTACCCATGGATAATGTTCCTAATCGTGTTAAACAGTTACTGATTGATTTCCAGCTTTACACCTCAAAGTAATTCTTTATGAAACGCCTACCTTTAAGTGTCGCACTCCTCGCATTTTTCGTTTACCTAGCACTGAGCGTTTCAATTCGGCAGGCGGTATTGTTTTTGGTGGGTATTGGAATGGGCGCTGCGCTTGCGGGCGTCCGTTTTGGTTTTACGACGGGATGGCGCCAGTTAATTGAGGAGCGCGATCCGCGCGGAGTCGTTGGGCAGCTAGTATTGTTGGCGCTCGCCTCTGTGTTGTGCCTGACATTACTTGCCCAGTTTTCTGAACTGACCGCAGCGCTTGGTCCGCCAAGTATCAGTTTGTTGATCGGCGCATTTGTCTTTGGTTTAACGATGCAAATTGCAGACGGATGCGGGTCTGGGACGCTGTATAAGGCAGGGCTCGGCATTCCACTCAATATGGGAATCCTGCCCTTGTTTGCCTTTGGAAGCTTCCTTGGTTCAGTGCATGTCGCAGACTGGCTCAAGCTCGGGCAGCTCGAACCGATCGGCTTGGTGACCTTGTTTGGTGGTGCGCAAGCGCTGCTCATCACACTTGCTGGTTTGCTGGTCGCCGGCTTGCTGGTGCGTGCGTGGGTGGGGCCTGGCCGTGCCTGGTGGGATCGCAAGTGGCTCGTCGGTGCCGTGGCACTGGCAGTTCTCGCCACATTGAATTTACTGATTGCGGGGCAGCCTTGGGGAGTGGTCTACGGCTTCGGTTTGTGGGCGGCTAAAGTCGTGAATGCTACGGGTGTCTTTGATCCGACTGCGAATGCCTTTTGGAGTCAAGCTGGCAACGCGCAGCGTTTAACTGAGTCTGTGTTGTTGGATATCACTTCGATTACGAATATCGGTATCTTAGGTGGTGCGCTTTGGATTTCGGCTAAGGCAACAACTTCCGCGCAATCCTTGACGACCCAGCAGTGGATCGTCGGGCTTGTTGCGGGATTTTTAATGGGTTACAGCTCCAGACTTGCGTTTGGATGCAACATTGGTGCCATGCTCAGCGGTATCTCAACAGGAAGTGTGCACGGATGGATTTGGGTTCCGCTTGCCTTGATGGGCACAGCGATTGGTATAAAAGTTCGCCGTCACTATCAATTTTAAAATGAGATGACGAGTATGACGAAAGTTTCCAATATAAAACTGAGCGTTGCCTTTTGGACGGTCTTGCTGCTGTTTCTCGTGTGGGATACGGTTGTATCGGCCCCCATCGATTTACGCAATGAACCGCCGCTGATCGCGGCCGGTTCAGGCAAGGCTTCTGTCGGTGGTCACTGCGCCATCGCAAAATAACTGTGCTGGGTTTTCACTGTGCTTGAAAACCGCTTGCCTCAATAATGCGCGCCCAGTTTTTGGAATAAGCGCTTTCTCGTTGGGCGAGCGCTTGGCTTGACATGTACTCAACCGTCAGGCCCATCGCAACGAGGCGTTGTTTGACGTCAGGCATGTCGAGCACCTTCGCAACCGCATTGCCGAGCCGTTCAAGGGTGACAGTGGGTGTGCCTTTCGGAGCAAAAATGCCGTAGTAGGGCAGATCCTCAAACCCTTTTATGCCAAGTTCTGCAAAGGTGGGGGTATCAGGAATCACATTCTGGCGTGTTGTGCCCATCACTGCGACCATACGCACTTTCCCCGCCTTTTGAAGTTCGATCAAGTCCGGAACGGAGGCAACCCCTGCAGGGATCTGGTTGCCCAGCATATCCGCCAACATCGGTGCGCTGCCACGATAGGGGACAGAAACAAGATCAAGTTTGTACTGAGCGGCCAATACTTTGACAAGAAACTCTGGAACAGAATTGGGCGCAGGGACACCAATGGATGCCTTACCTTGCCGCTGTTCACGCGTGGACTTGATAAATTGCTCGAGTGATTGATCCACCACGCCACCCGACAGCGCGATACCGTTGGCAAACGTGGCGAAGCCCGCAACCGGAACAAAGTCGGTGTCGGGTTTGAAGCCAGGTGCCTTGGTAATTAAGGGCAGGATGGAAATCGTGTGATCGTGTGACAAAAACAGCACTGAGCCATCAGCCGGCGCAGCTTTAAGTGCCTGGGCAGCAATTTGGCCGCCGGCCCCCGCGCGATTATCGACCACCACGGGGGTGCCAAGCACCTGACTGAGTTGTTCGCCCAACACGCGGGCGATGACGTCTGTGCCGCCGCCGGCTGGAAAGCCAACCATCAGCTTAATCGAGCCGGTTTGAGCATGGCTAGCAGAGCCAACCATCACCAGACTGGCCACCAATGCTTTGATCGTATTCCGTTTGAGCGTGTTCATGAGGTTACCCCTATTGTGGCTTAACACCAGCATTGCGGAGCATCTCACCCCAGTGCTTGAGTTGAAAGTCGACGTATTTTGCGAACTCTTCAGGTGTCTTGGTCGGATCGAGCTCAAAACCTGTAGCAGCTATCTTTGCTTGGAAGTCCTTGTCTGCAAAGATGGCTTGCATCTCAGCGTTGATTTTGTCGACGATGGAGCGCGGTAGATTGGCTGGACCAAAAATTCCATTCCATGAGACTAAGTCAAACCCTTTGACGACGCTGGCAATCGCAGGCGTACCGGGAAAGCTTTGTGAGCCTTTTGCTGTGGTCACGGCGAGTAAGCGAACCCGATCGGACTTGAGTGATGCCATACCCGAGCCTAGATCCACGACGTACACGTGCACTTCACCCGCGATCAGGTCCGTCATGGCTTGAGGACTTGCTTTATAGGGAACAGCGACAATATCTAGGCCAGCGATATTTTTGATTGTTTCCATCGCAACCAACGAAGTACTGTTGGGCGTGGCATAGGCCAGCTTGCCAGGAGTCTTCTTTGCATAGTCGATAAACTCTTGCAAGGTTTTAGCTGGGATTTTTGGGTTGATCGCGAGCGCAAAGGGAAGCTCGCCAACGCGCACGATGGGTGTGAAATCCTTAATGGGATCGTAGTTCAGCGTTTTGAACATCCACGGGTTCGCCGAGTGCGATGTATTGGTCGTCATGAACAACGTGTAACCATCTGGTGCAGCTTTGGCGACAAACTGTGCGGCGATCTGGGCGCTTGCACCAGCCTTGTTGTCTACCACGACAGGCTGCTTGAGCCGCTCAGAAAGTTTTTGTGCCACAGTACGGGCGACGAAGTCAGTACCGCTACCTGCGGCGAAAGGAATGACCAGTGTGATGGGCTTGTTTGGATAGGCTTGTGCCATGACACTCGTTGAGCACATCAGTGCGACGACTCCGACCCATTTTGTTATGAAATTCATGTATGTCTCCAAGTTTGAATAGCTGCTGGCAAATGTTAACGCACTCTTAGCGCAGTCAGGCTTAAAATCAAGGTATGAACCCACACAATTTTTTGACGATTGCCTTTTATAAATTTGTCGAGCTGTCAGATATTGAGGCGCGTCGGGCTCCGCTCTTGGCGTTTTGTGAGCAGCGGGGTGTCAAAGGGCTTATCCTGCTCGCGAAAGAGGGCATTAACAGCACGATTGCTGGTCCTGAGGACGCTATTCGAGCGGTACTCGCATATCTGCGAGCAGACCCAAAGTTTGCAGACTTGCAACCCAAGGAGTCCTGGTCAGAGTTACCCCCATTTCGACGCATGCGCGTTCGGCTGAAAAAAGAAATTGTGACCTCTGGGGTACCTGAGGTTAGTCCAAGCACCATGGCCGGAACTTACGTTAAGCCAGAGGATTGGAATGCGTTGATTAGCGATCCGGCTGTGGTGTTAATTGATACACGTAACGATTATGAGGTCGAGCTTGGTACGTTCGAACGGGCGATCGATCCCAACGTACAGACCTTCTCTCAATTACCAGCCTGGGTGAATGAAGCGGACGTGTTGAAGGCGGTCGACGGCAAACGACCAAAAGTTGCCATGTTTTGTACTGGCGGTATCCGTTGTGAAAAATCAACCGCAATGATGCGTGCCAAAGGGTATGACGAGGTCTATCATCTAGAGGGCGGGATTCTTAAATACCTTGAGACTGTCTCGCCAGCGGAAAGTCTTTGGCGGGGAGAATGTTTCGTCTTTGACGAGCGTGTAGCCGTGACACACGGGCTGCAACGGGGTGAAAGCCGTCTGTGCCGGTGTTGTCGTCAGCCCTTTCCCCTGAGTGCGGTTGAGTCTGATAAATTTGAGCTTGGGGTCAGTTGTCCAAGATGTTTTGATCGGACAACGCCTGAGCAAAAAAACACGGCACGGGAACGACAGCGGCAGTGCGAACTCGCAGAGACTAGAAATAAACCTCATATTGGCGCTAAGATGCCAGAAATTCGATAGTGATACATTTGAACTGGAACAAGACATGAAAAAAACTTTTCTGACCGTACTGACAGCGACGGCCGTTTCACTAGGTTGCATGGCAACCCAAGTTGCTGCGCAGGAATTTCCGCCCTCTAAAGGCGTGACGCTCTATGTGGGATTCCCACCAGGCGGTGCGAATGACATCGCCGCGCGCGTGATCGGTAAAAAGTTGTCTGAGAACCTTGGTATTAAAGTCGTTGTGGACAATAAGCCCGGGGCGGGGGGCAATATCGCAACGAACACCGTTGTGACCGGCCCCGCTGATGGCTCGGTGATTATGCTTGGTTCGATCGGTCCGCTGTCGATTGCTTCGCACTTGATGAAAATTCCTTACGATCCCGTCAAGGATATCGCACCGCTTGCAATGGGCGGTAGTTTTCCGAATGTTCTGTTGGTATCACCTGAATCCGGGATCAAGACTCTAAAGGACTTGGTGGATCTTGCCAAAAAAGAACCCGGTAAGTTGACGTTCGCATCGACCGGTTCTGGCTCGGCCTCACACCTGCAAGGCGAGTTGTTTAATCAGCGTGCGGGCATCGATATCATTCACGTGCCGTACAAAGGCGGTGGCGCCGCAACGGTTGATGTGATTGGTAATCGTGTCACGGTGTATTACTCGGCGCTGCCTTCATCGGTCGCGCATATCCGTTCGGGCAAGTTGATTCCGATCGCAGTGACCAGCGCTAAGCGTGCAGAGTTATTCCCGGAGATTCCAACAATCGCTGAGTCCGGTTATCCAGGCTTTGATGCGGACAACTGGTATGCCTTCATCGCGTCAGCCAAGACACCGCCCGCGATACTTGAACGTTGGAATCAGGAACTGATTAAAGTGATCACTGATCCCGTCACGTCAAAAGAGTTGCTTGAAAAAGGGTTGACACTGACACCGGGCACGCGTGACGACTTAGCAAAATACATTGCTAAGGAGTCAGACACCTGGGGCAAAATCATTCGTGATCGTAAGATCACCGTTCAGCAATAAGACGCAGAGCCTTAGTCTTCGAAACGTCCAAAACGTACGGT
>JBILHV010000116.1:0-5766 GCA_044350305.1 Burkholderiaceae bacterium | reverse complement strand
CGGTTCGCTCTACGCGATTCGTATGATGCAAACCTTGCGTGCCACTGCGCCTGACGTTGAGACACATTTGATCGTGTCGGCCTCAGGCGTGTTAAATATTAAGCATGAGCTCGATATTGGTCGTCACGAAGTGTATGCACTGGCTGACAAGGTGCACAGTATTCGGGACGTAGGCGCCACTATTGCGAGTGGAGCATTTGAAACGGCTGGCATGGTGGTTGTGCCTTGCTCGATGCGAACCCTCGCTGCAGTTGCGATAGGATTGTCAGATAATCTGATTACTCGAGCGGCGGATGTGACGCTAAAAGAGCGTCGCAAGTTAGTGATGGTTGTGCGAGAAACGCCTTTTAATTTGGCGCATCTGCGCAATATGACATCGATTACCGAGATGGGCGGTATTGTGTTTCCGCCACTACCTGCGTTCTATCACCGACCAAAGTCTATCGAAGAAATGGTGGATCACACCGTGTCACGTATTCTTGAGATGGTCGGTATCGACGTGAATGGTCCACGCTGGGCGGGTACCGACGGGGCTTGATTCGCAGCTGTTCTCGGTGCTGTGTGTCGATGGCTCCGAAGTGTCAAAGGCCGTATCCCCATCGGGATTTTCGATGCCATTAGGTTTTAACCCCACAAAATCAAACAGAGTCGTGTCCATCAAGTGAGAGGGCGCGATGTTGGCTAGCGCTTTAAAACTATTCCACGCGCGACCGGGATCCTGCTTATCCCACTGCGCAAGCATTTCGCCGATCTCTTTACGCTTAAGGTTCTTCTGGGAGCCACAGAGATTGCAGGGGATGATTGGAAATTGCTTGAGTTGTGCATAGGCGATGAGATCAGCCTCGGTGATGTAGGAAAGCGGTCGGATCACCGTGTGTCGTCCATCATCCGATACAAGCTTAGGCGGCATCGCCTTGAGCTTTGCGCCGTAAAACATATTTAAGAAAAACGTCGCAAGGATATCGTCGCGATGATGGCCAAGCGCGATTTTGGTTGCTCCCAGCTCTGTTGCAACCCGGTAGAGAATGCCACGACGCAGTCGCGAACACAGAGAGCAGGTCGTCTTGCCTTCGGGGATGAGACGTTTAACAATTGAATAGGTGTCGCGCGTTTCAATGTGAAACGGGATCTCAAGTTTTTTCAAGTAAGCAGGAAGAATCTCAGCCGGGAAGCCTGGCTGTTTCTGATCCAGATTGACTGCAATGATCTCAAAATCGATCGGCGCGCGTTGACGCAAGGTCATCAGAATATCGAGCATGCCATACGAATCCTTGCCGCCAGATAGACAGACCATGATGCGCTCGCCTGCCTCAATCATGTTGTAATCTGTAATCGCTCGGCCAGCCTCTCGCATCAAGCGTTTGGACAGCTTATTGTGCTCGAGCCGCTGCCGTTCTGCAGACGTTTGCGTGGTTTGCGCCGTCGGGGCGTCGATGGTTTGCACGTCAGTATCCTGCTTGAGTGAGATATTGCGTGACCGCGAGACGGTCACCAGAAAAAATAATCCGCGAGGCTTTGCCTTCGCGCTGATGCTCGTACATCGGGTCGTAATACTCGCTTAGAAGTGGCCGTATCCATTCGCGGTGCGCGTCGACGGCTCCGGTCTGCGCTTGTAGGCGTAGCGCTTCTTGCATCAGTTCGTGCAGACGCGCGTGTCGTTCGCCGCCCAGTCGTTTGTATACGTTTTGCAGGCTTTCGAGCAAGCGCTGACTAAAGGCGGCAAACCCTGCCTCGGGCCCGAGTTTGCGATGAAATTGCGAGCCAAGATCTTCGATGTAATCATGCAAAATGCGTTCAACTCTTGATTCGTGTGATTCCTCAACCCAGACGACAGGGCTTGCCAGCATTGCCTCGCGCAAGGGGATGGGCAGGGCGCATCGGCCGATGAGCCGTGATTCATCTTCGAGCGCGATGCGCTTGATCTGTTGCGCGCGCAAACGCATGAACGCGATCGCTAGGCTATTGTCAAAATCAATTTGTGTGGGTTGATCGTTGGCGTGCTTACCAAAGCTAGAGCCCCGATGATGGGCGAGTTTTTCCAGATCGATTGTCGCGGTGAGGTTTTTGATGACTTCTGTTTTTCCGCACCCGGTGAAACCCGCAATGAGGACGAATTGTGACTCTGCGATGCCTTGTGCCAATTGCGCGAGCAAAAAACTACGCATGGCCTTGTACCCACCAAGGACGCGGGGGTATTGAATGCCGGCCTCGGCCAACCACTGCTGCGAAATACGCGAACGCAAGCCGCCACGAAAACAGTACAGATAACCTTCTGGGTTTGCCTTGGCGAACTCGACCCATTTTGCAACGCGTTCATTTTTTATTTGCCCGCTAACGAGCTCGTGGCCGAGTTTGATTGCAGAGTCTTGCCCCGCTTGTTTGTAACGTAGTCCGACCCGGTGCCGTTCTTCGTCTTCCATCAAGGGCAGGTTAATCGCTCCCGGAAAAGCGCCCTGTGAGAACTCGACGGGCGCACGCACGTCTAGCAACGGGACGCCACGATTTAGAATGTCTGCATAGCCATCCGAGTCTGAACGCGTCATCATGGCTTCGTCGCAGCGGTCAGTTTGCACTCCGACAGACTTGGAGCGGCGAGCGTTAATTCAAAATGACGCAGTTCATCTCGTCGAAAGACATGTATGTTGAGCCGATCGCCAGGCTGATAGTGAGCAAGTAGTGCATCAAATGTATTAAGAGCCGAATCGATTTTTAGGCCGCTCACAGCGACGAGGATATCGTTAGCAGATAGTCCGGCTTGATGCGCAGGACCATGTTGAAGCACGGTTGCGATCACTTGGTGCTCACCTTGCTTACGAATGCGCATGCCGGTGCTTGGTGCTTTAGAGGCAGCGCTCCATTGCATAGTAATTCCGTGTTGCGCGAAGAGTTTCGCAAGAGGGATGTCGTTGTGACCGTAAGCCCACGCCTGTATTTCTGTGCGTAGATCGACCCCTGTGGCTTCTCGTACTAAATTGGGAAATTCTTGTTCGCGCAGGCCCCTTGCCTCGCCGGTATAAAAATCCCGGCCAAAGCGCGCCCACATGAGTCGCATCACATCGTCCAGGCTGCGTTGCCCCTGCGTGTGGTGGCGAATGCTCAGATCCAGAGCAAGCGCAACAAGAGAGCCCTTCGTGTAATAACTCACTAAAGCGTTCGGAGAATTCTCGTCCTGCTTGTAATAGCGTGTCCATGCGTCGAAGGAACTCTCTGCCACGGATTGTTTGGTGCGCCCCGGACTTGCCCAGACCGTTGCAATCTGTTTACCCAGTGTTTTTAGGTAAGTGGGTTGATCAATCAATCCGCTGCGCAACAGAAAGAGATCGTCGTAATAAGAAGTGAAGCCCTCAAAAATCCAAAGCAGTTCGGTGTAGTTTTCTTTCGTCAGGTTGTAGGGGGCGAATGCGGCCGGCTTGATGCGTTTGACATTCCAGGTGTGAAAGTATTCGTGACTGACAAGGCCTAAAAAGGTTTGGTAACCCTCAGATGTCTTTTCTTGTCCGATGGTCGGGAGATCTTTGCGTGCGGCCATCAGAGCGGTCGAGGCTCTGTGTTCGAGACCACCATAGCTGTCGCCTGTGACCATCGTCATAAAAACATACTTCGATGCACCATCTAAAAAGGGCGCGCGTGCTGTGGAGGGTTCAAAAAAACGTATTTGCTCTTCACAAATGCGTTTGATATCCCGTGTGATGCGTTGAAGATCTAGGGCTGGGAGGACGCCCGTAAATACCAGCTCATGTTGCGCACCGCATGCGCGGAAACGGGCGACTTGCGGGCGACCCATCTCGATCGGATGATCAATTAGTGCATCGTAATCATTGACCGCGTAGACGGAAAAGCCTTTTGTGCTTGACGTGTTTTGCTCGCGTGCTCGCAGCGGCAGGCTGGTGTAAGCCGACCAACCTAAGCGTCCGGGCGGAGGCAACAGCGTCAACTCGCAAGGAGCGCTCTCATGCCCGAGCGGCTTCAAAAATACGCTCGTGCCATTAAAGAAGCCATGGCTTTCGTCAAGATGTGCGCCACGTACAGACAAGTCCCAGGCATAGATTTCTGCGGTGACGGTCAGTGCCCCTTGGCAAGGAGCGACACGCCAAGTGTGATTGTCGACTTTTTTGATAGTCAGGCTTTGACGGCCGCAACGAGCCGTGATGACCTCTACTTGCCGTGCAAAGTCGCGAATCAAGTAGCTGCCAGGGATCCAGGCCGGCATGGAAATGATCTGGCCGGACGGGGTGGGCTCCGCGACTGTTACGGTCGCGCGCACGCGATGTCCGGCCGGATCGAAGGGTTCTAGGCTGTAAAGTATCGGTTTGCGGTTCATATCGATATCTTATTTCACATTTCCACGGAGATACCCATGAGCGAAATTTTTGTACTGAGCGAAACGCGTGGTCGAGTCGGACTCTTGACGCTCAATCGCCCCAAGGCGTTGAATGCCTTGAATGATCAATTGATGGACCAGTTGGGCGCGGGATTGTTGGCTTTTGAGGCAAACGACGATATTGGTTGCATCGTTATTACCGGCAGCGAAAAAGCGTTTGCGGCAGGCGCAGACATCGGCGCCATGAAGGACTGGTCCTACATGGACGTCTATAAGTCTGAGTACATTACGCGTAACTGGGAAACCATCCGACGGATACGCAAGCCTGTGATTGCCGCAGTTGCCGGCTACGCCTTGGGCGGAGGCTGTGAGCTCGCAATGATGTGCGATTTCATTTTGGCAGCAGACACAGCAAAGTTTGGACAGCCAGAAATCAAACTCGGGGTGATACCTGGCTCAGGCGGTACGCAGCGCTTGCCTCGCGCGGTGGGTAAGTCTAAGGCGATGGAAATGGTGTTGACGGGTCGCATGATGGATGCTGTTGAGGCAGAGCGTGCTGGGCTGGTATCGCGCATCATTGCTGCAGATCGCTTGCTTGACGATGCAATGGAGACGGCCACTGTCATTGCTGGCATGTCCTTGCCTGCAACGATGATGGCCAAGGAGTCAGTGAATCGCGCCTATGAATCCTCTCTCACCGAGGGTGTGTTGTTTGAGCGACGGGTATTTCACTCATGCTTCGCAATGGCAGATCAAAAAGAGGGAATGGCCGCGTTCGTTGAGAAGCGTAAGGCAGTTTTTAAGCATCGGTGAGTATTCACTCTCGCGTTGGAGCTCATTTGACTATAGCGGACCCTTGCCTTACGGGTCTCCCCCACTAGGGTTTGCATCAAGGGATAAAAAACCGCTATACTCTTGAAGTTCGTTGATAAGCGCGCTTTCAGCCAAAATTCAGGTTAGATGCTTAGCGTAGTGGTGCTGGGGGTTGTTCAAGCAAATGGTTTTAGGGGTGTCATTGATGGGTACCCATACGCCGGAGAAGCTTGAGTTAACCGCAGCTGATTTAGCGCAAATTAATCAGCGCTCTCGGCTTGAACTCGTGCAAATCGTCAAGGCACAGGCATTGCTGGGCTTGGTAGTGGCCATATTGGCTTGGTTGATAGCAGATGTTGATGCTGGACTGTCAGCCTTAGCTGGGGCAGGCACGTACTTCGTGCCAAATATGATTTTCGCGTTGCGCTTGTATTTGGCGACGTTTCGTCCAGGGGGCTCACGTCCGATGTTGTTCCTAGTTGGCGAGATGTTGAAAATAGGCGCGACGGTGGGTTTGTTGTGGGTGGTAGCCCAGGTGGGTGGTGATCGTGTTCAGTGGCTGGCGGTATTGGTCGGGCTGATCGCGGTGCTCAAAGGCTATGTTTTGTTACTGATGTTTGGGCGTATCCGAA
>JBILHV010000115.1:0-5794 GCA_044350305.1 Burkholderiaceae bacterium | reverse complement strand
CGTAGAAGAAGGTTTGAAGTGGCTCAAGCCCTATCAGTCCTGAAAAACCGCGACGCGCGGCCCTGTTAGCCCGCGCGTTCGCCCGCCGCGTTTAGTCTTCCTTGCGCAGATGTGGGAACAAAATCACATCGCGAATGCTTGGGCTATCGGTCAGCAACATCACTAAACGATCAATGCCAATGCCGCACCCACCTGTCGGGGGTAGGCCGTATTCGAGCGCACGAATATAGTCGGCGTCGTAATACATCGCTTCTTCGTCACCCGCATCTTTCGCTTGCACTTGTGCATGGAAACGCGCGGCTTGATCTTCTGGGTCATTGAGTTCAGAGAAGCCGTTGGCGATCTCACGACCCGTGATGAATAGTTCGTAGCGTTCGGTAATGCCGGGGCGTGTATCAGATTCGCGCGCGAGGGGCGAGACCTCAATCGGGTAGTCGATGATGTAGGTAGGTTCCCAAAGCTGCGACTCTGCTGTTTCTTCAAACAGCGCCAGTTGCAGCGCACCTAAGCCCGCACGTGCCAGGTTTGGTGCATGAACATCGACACCGCGCTTTTTGAGCTCAGTGCGTACAACGTCGATATCGCTAAGTTGTGCTTCGGTAAATTGTGGAGCGTGCTCAAGAATCGACTGAACGATGGTGCGGCGATGGAAGGGCTTAGACAGATCAAGCTCGCGACCCTGATAGGTGAGGATGGCTGTGCCGCAAGCGTGCATGGCAGCCGCACGAATGATCTGCTCCGTGAAGTCCATGAGCCATTGGTAATCTGTGTAGGCCGCGTAGAACTCCATCATCGTGAACTCGGGATTGTGACGAGGGCTCACACCTTCGTTACGAAAGTTCCGATTGATTTCAAAGACACGTTCAAAGCCACCGACGACCAAGCGCTTTAAGTAAAGCTCTGGCGCGATGCGCAAAAACATTTCCATGTCGAGCGCGTTGTGGTGCGTAATAAAGGGCTTCGCCGCTGCGCCGCCTGGTATGCCGTGCAACATCGGAGTTTCAACTTCCAGGAAGCCCGCATCCACCATAGTTTGGCGAATCGCACTAATGGCTTTGCTGCGCGCTGCAAAGGTTTGGCGCGTTTGCTCAGTCATGATCAGGTCAACATAGCGTTGACGGTAGCGCAACTCTTGGTCGGAGATCCCGTGGAACTTATCGGGCAAGGGCCGCAGCGACTTGGCGAGCACACGTGCTGTCGCCGCGTGAATCGACAGTTCACCTTTATTGGTTTTGAATACTTGACCGGTAATGGCAATGATGTCGCCGATATCCCACTGTTTGAAGTCGTCGTAGTTCTCTTCACCCAAAGAATTACGATCCAGATAAATCTGAATGCGCCCGGTGCTGTCTTGCAGTGTCGCAAAACTCGCTTTGCCCATCACGCGCTTGAGCATCATTCGCCCTGCCACGCTGGCGGGATGCGCGGCGGCAGCAAGGGTGGCCTGATCCTGCTCGCCATAGCGAAGGTGCAAGGGCTCGGCGCGGTCGGCTGGCACGAAGTCATTGGGAAACGCAATGCCGCGCGCCCGGATGGCGGCAAGCTTGCTCCGGCGTTCGGCGATCAGGTGGTTTTCGTCTTGCTGTGGGGTTTGGTTGTCAGTCATGATTAGGCCGGGTATTGACGAATATCGTCGATGGTTGTCGAGCCGTAGCCGTCGCTCTCGAGGGCAGTCAGGATGCGTCTTGCCACTGCATCGGGCGCGCCAAGTTGTTTGTTTTGATGAAAGCCTACGAAGCGATCGAGTGAGGGCAGTGCTTCTTTAGGTGTGCTGCGAATCGTCACTTGCATGTCGGTGTCGATCACACCTGGCGCCATGGAGGTGATGCGTACGCGATCACCCAGATCAAGCTTGACAGCCTCCGCATAGCGATCCATCGCGGCCTTGGTGGCGCAGTAGACAGCCCAGCCGGAGCTGGCATTGCGACCCGCACCCGAAGAGATCAACAGGATGCGTCGATCTTTCGCGGTGGCGCTTGCGGCTAGCACCTGAGCCGTCAGGTAGATCGCTGATGTGATGTTGACCTGGAAGGCGTTGTTGATGACAGCGAGGTCATTGAGATTTTCCGCTTGATCAATCGGGGTAACAATACCCGCGTTATGAACAAAGCGTACGCGATCATGTCCGGCAATTAATGCTTTGAGCGACAGTGTCGCTTTCGCCAGCGCGCTGGAATCCCCTAGATCGACATTAAGCTGTGTCAGAGTGGTGCTGTGCTTGGCCGCGATCACCGCAAGTGCGTCTGAGGTTTTACGCGAAAGCGTCACGAGGTGCTGACCCGTTGTGGCCAGTTGCTCTGCCATCGAGGCGCCCAGGCCACGTGTCGTACCGGTAATAATCGTAATCGTCGTCATGTGCTCAGACTCCTTGCTTTAGGCTGGCTTGAATGAAGGGATCGAGATCGCCATCCAGCACTTTTTGTGTGTTGGAGATTTCAACGTTGGTGCGTAAGTCTTTGATACGGCTTTGATCCAACACATAGGAACGGATTTGATGACCCCAGCCCACATCGGTCTTGGCGTCTTCCATTTTTTGTTGCTCGGCCATGCGATTGCGCATCTCAAGCTCAAAGAGACGCGATTTCAGCATCTGCATGGCCTCAGCACGGTTACGGTGCTGCGAACGGTCGTTCTGGCACTGAACCACGATATTGGTCGGAAGGTGCGTAATACGGACGGCCGAGTCGGTCTTGTTAATGTGTTGTCCACCCGCGCCACTGGCCCGGTAGGTATCGATGCGTAGGTCGGCGGGATTGATATCGATCTCAATCGAATCGTCGACTTCTGGGTACACAAAGACGCTCGCAAACGAGGTATGGCGTCCGCCCGAGGAATCGAACGGGCTTTTGCGTACTAAGCGATGGACACCACTTTCTGTGCGCAGAAAGCCGAAGGCATATTCGCCTTCGATCTTGATGGTGGCTGATTTAATACCGGCCACTTCGCCTTCAGATTCTTCGAGTAGCTCTGCTTTAAAGCCTTTGCGTTCGGCATAACGCAGGTATTGTCTGAGCAACATTGAGGCCCAGTCTTGTGCTTCGGTGCCGCCAGCACCGGCCTGGATATCTAAAAAGCAGTTCAGTGGATCAGCCGGGTTTGAAAACATCCGGCGGAATTCCATACCTTCGAGGGTGCTTTGAAAACCGTCGGCGTCTGCCTCGATGGCTTCTAAGGTGGGATCGTCGTTATCCGCGGCGGCGAGTTCAAAGAGTTCACGCGAGTCGGCGATGGATTGTGCCAATGCAGTCAGTGTGGTCACAACGTCTTCAATACTCTTTTTTTCGCGGCCAAGATCCTGGGCGCGTTTTGGATCGTTCCAGACGTTCGGGTCTTCTAGTTCGGCGTTGACGACGTGCAGACGTTCAGCTTTGACATCGAAGTCAAAGATACCCCCGAAGTGCAGACTCGCGCGCGGTGTAGTCGGCGAGTCTTGAGGCGATTTGGTTCTGACGTTCGGCTTCCATGCGTGTGTTTCCAGCTATTTAACTAAATTTGTTTAAGTGAACGAGGTATTTTAACGGACGCAGCAAGGGATTACGCCGCTTGGGCGTGTTCCAGGACGAGTTGAACGGAAACCATCCCGTTCCAGACGTTTTGTTCGAGCCGATAGGCGGCCTGGATCCGTTCGGGCAGACTGTCTGTGCGTCCAAACCAGATCGCATCAAAGCGTTGTGAACCGCGCTCGAGCACGAGTTTGAGGTGTTTCTCGCCGACCAGTTTCTGGTTCCGAATCCGGAACTCGTCTAGAAACAACGGGGCGGCAAAGCCAGCGCCCCATACCTCTTGGGCTAATAAACCAGCGACTTGCGCATTCGCGTAGCCGGTTTCGAGCGAGCCATCCGTTTCAATCACGGGTTCAAAACTCTTGCGACCGGTCATTTCGATCACCGCTTGTTCAAACGCCGGGACGAACTGGTCAAAATCGTCTCGTCCCAAGGTCAAGCCCGCTGCCATGGCATGGCCGCCAAACTTGCGGATCAGTCCGGGATGGCGTTTTGAGACCAAATCCAGGACGTCACGTAGATGCACATCGGGAATCGAGCGGCCGGAGCCCCGCAGTTCATCTTCACCGGCCGGTGCAAATGCAAGCGTGGGCCGAAAAAATCGGTCTTTCAGTCGTGACGCCACGAGTCCCACGACGCCCTGATGCCATTCGGGGTGCATCACGCACACCGAGGCGCCAACATGACCCGCTTCAAAGGTGTCTGTCGCGCTTAAGGCCTGTTCTTTCATGACGGTTTCAATCTGGCGGCGTTCACGGTTGATCGTGTCGAGCTCACGTGCGAGTTCGAGCGCCTCCATGTCGTCGTCGGTGGTGAGGCAGCGTATGCCCAAGCCCATGTCGGCTAAGCGTCCCGCTGCGTTGATGCGGGGGCCGAGAGCAAAGCCAAGATCAAAACCACTCGCAGCTTGTGGATCTCGTGCGCTGACGGCAAAGAGGGCACGGATCCCGGGTTGCATCAGCCCGCGTCGCATGCGGTCCAGGCCACGCGTGACTAGCAAGCGGTTGTTGGAGTCGAGCTTGACGACATCGGCGACTGTGCCAAGCGCGACGAGATCTGCGAGTCCCTCAAGCTTCGGTGCATCGGCTTGGGTAAAGACGTCGCGCTTTCTGAGCTCAGCACGCAGAGCGATCATTAAATAAAAAATGACGCCGACCCCCGCAAGATTCTTGGAGGGAAAGTCGCAGCCCGGTTGATTGGGGTTCACGATCGCAAGCGCCTCGGGGAGTGTCTGCCCGGGCAGGTGGTGATCGGTGACGATCACACCCAGTCCATGACGGTTCGCGGCGGCGACGCCCTCCACACTTGCGATGCCGTTATCCACGGTAATGAGTAAATCAGGGCGACCCGCTTTGTGGACGAGTGCTAAGTCGACGACGGCTTCTGACAGACCATAGCCTGTCTCAAAACGGTTCGGCACTAAGAAGTCAACGATGGCGCCCATGGCGCGCAGCGCGCGTATGCCCACCGCACACGCGGTCGCTCCATCACAATCGTAATCGGCGACGATGAGCATACGTTTGCCGGCCTGGATGGCATCGGCGAGCAGGACTGCTGCGTAGTCGTTTTGTGTCAGCGTCTTGGGCGGCAGCATGGCGGGCCATTCAAGCCGCACATCATCGGCTTGCGTGATGCCGCGCGCGGCCCACAGACGTGCAAGCAGTGGGTGCAGGCCCGAGCCTGCCAGTCGTTGTGCCGCAGCATCGTTGCTGCGACGAATCGTCAGTTTTGGAGATTCCACCAGTCGGTCCAGTTGCGCTTGCGTCGAGGTACAAGGTGTTGCCACCAGCTTGATGTGCGGTGCGCCAAACGCACGGCCGTGCGTTGGCCTGTCAGGGTAATGAGGGGTTGCGCGCCCTTTGCCTCTGCGCGTTTCAGGGTGACTTCAAGTGCAGCGTCGACAGCCGGGAGCTGTGAAATCCATCCTGCCCAATCACCTTCTAGGCATGCGTCAGACAGCAAGTCGATTGTTTCCAACGGGTCTGTGGCGACCGTGGGACGCCAGCCCGCCGCGCCGCCGTAGAGCCAGAGTGAGTTAACAGGGGGTAGACCGCGCTGTGCGCGCTGTTCGTTAACCGGGTGCGTATGCCAAAGCATTTGGATCTCGTTGAGCAGACGACGCCAGGCCTTAAAACTTGCCTCCTGGGGCCACCAGTCTGCGAGCGACATTTGGGATACCGCGTCTGGGCTCATCGATGGCGTGTGCGCGCCGTCGCCTGGCCAAATCCGCCAAAGATTGGTCTGCAGCGCCAAGGCTGAAATCTCTGAGCCGGACCACAACATACTGGCAG
>JBILHV010000113.1:0-5798 GCA_044350305.1 Burkholderiaceae bacterium | reverse complement strand
CACCCCTTTGACGATCCGGATGTGATTGCAGGCCAAGGGACGGTAGGCATGGAGATCTTGCGCCAGCACCCGGGCCCCATCGATGCCATCTTTGTCGCTGTCGGCGGCGGGGGTCTCATCAGCGGGATCGCAGCCTACGCCAAACAACTGCGTCCTGACATCAAAATTATTGGCGTACAGACGGTCGACTCCGATGCGATGTTGCGCAGCGTGCGGGCGGGTCGCCGCGTGATGCTCACTGAAGTCGGGCTGTTCTCGGACGGGACCGCTGTCAAACAAGTCGGAATCGAAACCTTTCGGCTAGCCCGCGAATACGTCGATGACTATGTTGTCGTCGACACCGACGGAATATGCGCGGCCATCAAAGACGTCTTTCAGGACACCCGTAGCGTGCTTGAGCCTGCGGGCGCGCTTGCCATAGCCGGAGCGAAACAATACGCGAGTGAACATAAACTCAAAGGCAAGACATTGGTGGCGATCGCGTGCGGCGCCAACATGAACTTCGACCGCCTGCGGTTTGTCGCCGAACGCGCCGAAGTGGGCGAAGAGCGCGAGGCGATTTTTGCAGTGACGTTGCCCGAACAACGTGGGAGTTTTCGCGCGTTCTGCGAGCTGGTCGGTCACCGCAATGTGACGGAGTTCAACTACCGAATTTCAGACTCAACTTCGGCCTACGTTTTTGTTGGGATTCAAGTGTCCAACTCAAGCGAGCCGGTGCGCATCGCGAACAGTTTTCGCAAACACGGCTTCAATACGCTTGATCTGACCGATGACGAAATGTCAAAAACGCACTTGCGTCACATGGTGGGTGGTCGGTCGGGCCTGGCGCAGCACGAACTTCTCTACCGCTTTGAGTTTCCAGAAAGGCCAGGGGCGCTGATGCGCTTTCTGCAAGCGATGAAACCAGACTGGAATATCAGCCTTTTCCATTACCGAAACCAAGGCGCAGATTACGGTCAGATCTTGATTGGGATTCAAGTGCCGGCAGGTAGCAAAAAAGCCTTCAAAGCCTTTCTGGACGAAGTGGGTTACCCACACTGGAATGAGACGGACAATCCTGCCTACAAGCTATTTCTCTGAACACCTGGCGGGCGTTGCGCGTGTCAATCAGCCTGCGCACCTAGAACGTGCATACGCTAAAGAACGGCGTGTCCGTTTTCGCGATCAGGGAGGACCCGCCCAAGTCGGGAAGATCCACGATGGCAGCCGCCTCAACCACATTACTGCCCAACTGTTGTAGCAACTTAACGGCGGCGAGCATCGTGCCACCCGTCGCAACCAAGTCATCCACAAGCAACACGCGCTGCCCCGGCTTGACGGCATCTTGATGCACTTCAACGACCGCATCACCGTACTCAAGCGTGTATGCCGCTGAGACGGTCTTGTAAGGCAGTTTGCCCTGCTTACGAACCGGAACAAAACCGACCCCCAAGGCATACGCCAGCGCGCTACCGAAAATAAATCCCCGCGCGTCGATGCCAACCACCACGTCGAGCTTATGGCGCATGTGGCGGTAAACAAAAATATCGATCAGCGAACGAAAAGCGCGCGGGTCTTGCAGCAGGGGAGTAATGTCACGAAACATAACGCCGGGCTTCGGCCAGTCAGGTACGTTGCGGATCAGGCTGCGCACAAGTTCTATTGGATCCTGATATGGAATCGGGGTATTCATCAAACGATTCTCCGCATACATGTAAACAAAACAAAGAATACGCTAAGCCTGTGCCGACACATGCCTAGCCATGGAATATATTTCACGCGGGCCGTACCTTGACCGCGCGCGACACACGCAACGCTTTGGCACGCGCCGCATCAGTCGTCAGGTCTTGCGCCAGCGCAACCCCCATCCGTCGCTTCACAAAGGATTCAGGCTTACCAAACAGCCGCACATCGGTGCCCGGCTCGGCCAACGCGGCCGCTACGCCGTCATAGCCAATCCCGTGCGCCTCGACCCCTCCATAAATGACGCTGCTTGCACCTGGCGCACTCAACGCCGTATCGACAGGCAACCCGAGGAGCGCGCGCGCATGCAACTCAAACTCGCTTTGCCGTTGCGTCACAAGCGTCACCAGGCCTGTGTCGTGTGGGCGAGGACTCACCTCAGAGAACCAAACTTGATCCCCCGACACAAAGAGCTCCACCCCAAAAATACCTTGCCCCCCCAAACTATCCGTCACCTGCAATGCGATTTGCTTGGCGCGTTCCAAAGCCCGCTCAGGCATAGGCTGCGGCTGCCAGCTCTCGACATAGTCGCCGTCCACTTGGCGATGCCCGATGGGTTCGCAAAAATGTGTCGAGATCTTGCCGTCTGCACCACGCGCGCGCACGGTCAGGAGGGTGATCTCGTACTCAAAATCGATGAACCCCTCAACAATGATGCGCGTACCGTCGACTCGCCCCCCTTGCCGAGCAATATTCCAGGCAACCGCGATATCTTGCGGCCCGCGCAACACCGACTGCCCCTTACCAGAGGAAGACATCACGGGCTTGACCAAACAGGGGAAACCAACTTTTTGGGTCGCGAGTTCAAGCTCCTGAACGGAATCCGCGAACTGATAGGGCGAGGTAGGCAATCCCAGTTCCTCAGCCGCCAGCCGGCGGATTCCCTCGCGATTCATCGTCAGTTGCGCGGCCCGCGCAGTCGGGGTCACGCGCACTTGACCTGCCGCCTCAAGCTCAACCAACAGCTCGGTCGCGATCGCTTCAATTTCCGGGACAATAATGTGAGGGCGCTCTTGAGCGATTATTTTCCTAAGCACTTCTTTATCCGTCATGGCCACAACATGCGCCCGGTGCGCGACCTGCTGCCCGGGTGCGTGGGCATAACGATCCACCGCAATGACTTCAACCCCAAAGCGTTGTAAAGCCATGATGACTTCCTTGCCGAGCTCACCCGAACCCAACAACATCACCCGCAGCGCGGTGGGTGATCCTGGCGTGCCCAGACGGGCCTCAAAGGGCGCCAACGCAGAAGAAGGAGAGGGGTTCGAGAGAAAAGGGGTCTTGGCCATAGGAAACCTAAAAACGTCAAAAATTAACGATGGTTGATGGCCGGACAGTAGCAGATAGAAACGCAGCCCGCCTGCGGGCTGAAACGATTAAAATCGGGCAATGTCTTCACCTAAACTGTCTGCAGCCTCTGTGCTTGCATCCGCTCGTCGCACTCTGGATATCGAAGCCCGGGCGCTGACCGAACTGAACCAACGCCTAGACGCGCGCGTTGAACAAGCGGTTGCGCTGATGCTCGCCTGCCCAGGTCGGGTGGTGGTCTGCGGCCTAGGTAAAACAGGCCATATTGCTCGGAAAATCGCAGCGACGCTGGCCTCGACAGGCACGCCTTCGTTTTTCTTACACGCGGCGGAAGCCATTCATGGCGACATCGGGATGATCGGTGGGCAAGACCTTCTGATTGCCGTCTCGTACTCCGGATCGGGTCCAGAGCTGCTCGCCATTCTGCCGGCCGCACATCGGCTCGGGGTCAAAGTGATCGCCATGACGGGTCACAACGATTCGGAACTCGCTCGCTTGGCCGACGTACACCTAGACGTGAGCGTCTCTCAAGAAGCCTGCCCGCTCAATCTTGCACCCACCGCAAGCACCACGGTTGCGCTGGCCATGGGCGACGCCTTAGCCGTTGCCTGCCTAGAGGCGCGTGGCTTCGGCGCTGACGACTTTGCCCGCTCGCACCCCGGCGGCGCTCTGGGTCGTCGGCTATTGACCCGCGTGGCTGACATCATGCGCAGTGCGAGTGCAGTGCCCTGCGTTACGCAATCAGCTTCAGTCTTTGAAGCCTTAGAAGAAATCTCACGCAAAGGCATGGGCATGACGGCCGTCATCGACTCCGATGGCCGCGCGATCGGGATTTTTACTGATGGCGATCTGCGGCGTCTCATCGAACGTAAAGGAGATGTCCGCAAGCTGACTGTGGCAGACGGCATGTCCCCCAACCCTCGACACATTCAATCCGAAGCGCTCGCTGTCGATGCAGCAGTGATTATGGACAGCCACAAACTCAACCAAATGCTGGTGTCCGACGACCAGGGCAAACTGATCGGCGCCGTGCATATGCACGACTTAATGGCGGCAAAGGTCGTCTAAACCGTCATGAATAGACCTCCTCTCATCCCCCATCCTGCTGAAGCACTGGTGCTGGCAAAAATTTCTGCCTCGGTTCGCGAGCGTCTGGCGCGCATCAAGCTCATGGTGTTCGATGTTGACGGCATACTGACCGACGGCAGCCTTTGGTACGGCGAACACGGCGAGGTGTTCAAGCGGTTTAATGCATTAGACGGCCATGGGCTGAAAATGCTGGCGGCCAGCGGCATCACCGTCGTGCTGATGACCGGCCGCTCCGGTCCGATCGTCGATCGTCGTGCCGCCGAACTTGGGCTCGGTGACGTCCTGCAAAACGTCCGAGACAAAGGCCTGGCCATCACTGAGCTCGCCTTAAAACACCATGTCGCACTGGAACAAACAGGGTTCATGGGAGACGACCTAATCGACTTGCCCGCCATGCAGCGCACAGGCTTTGCAGCCTCCGTGCCAGATGCGCCTGCCTATGTGCAACAAGCTGCGCACTGGGTGGCCATTAAGGCGGGTGGCCATGGGGCAGCACGCGAATGCTGCGATATCATTTTGGCGGCGCAGCATCGGCTTGGACCGTTTTTTCAGCCAGGGCGCCTAGGCCCGGGCACGATCCAGTAAGCCCTCATGAAAGAACGCGCCTCGATTGTCGTTTCACTCATTATTCTGCTCTCGCTCGTCATGGGAACGTGGTGGGCGGCCGATTACTCGTTACGCGCCGTCGAAATTGATCCCCCTAGCCGTATCACACACGAGCCAGACAGTTGGGCAAAAAAAATCGTGCTCTTGCGAACGGACGAAAAAGGGATTGTGATCCATCGCCTTGAAAGCGATCTGATGGAACACTTCCCTGACGACAAATCCTACGAGTTAATCGCGCCTCGTGCCTTTGGGCTCAAACCTGAAAACCCTCTCACTGTTGCCACCTCTCGCATCGCCGTGATTTACGACGAGGGTAATCGCATCATCATGCGTGGTGACGCCGTCATCTTGCGCCTCGGGGATGCAGAGCGTCAACCACTGAATTTTCGTAGCGAAGAACTCACCTTGCTCGTCAAGGAAGATATAAGCTACACGGACCTTGCGGCCGTCGCAACCAGCGGTCGCTCTCGCATGAGCGGAACAGGCATGCGCTTTAACAACGCCACGCAGCAGCTAGACGTGTTTAAATCGACCGATGTCGACATTGCGCCGAAAGATCAGGCGGCAGAATCGAACCCCAAAGCGTTAATGTCCAAGCCATGATTACATTTTGCTCTCCGTGCGCCGCCCTGCAATCGTTCATCGCCATTCTGTGCGTGTCGCTTGGCACAATGGCCCAGGCACAACAGGCGCCTGCCACGGTCGCAACACCGGAAGAACCAAGCACGACGATTTTGTCAGATACGCTTCATTACGACGACACAAAACGCGAAAGCACCTTCACCGGCAAAGTCGTCATGACGCGCGGCTTACTCACTATGAACGCTGATGTACTACAAATGCGTGAAGATAAAGACGGCAACCAGTTCGGCGAAGCCACCATGAAGAGCGACAAGCTAGTTTTGATCCGTCAGTTACGCCCAGAGAACTTTGAAGTACTCGAAGGCGTGGGCCAGCGCGCTGAGTACGACGGCAAAAACGAAACGTTTGATTTAATCGGCAAAGCAGTGGTCTCGCGCTACATTTGTGGCAAGCATTTTGATACGGTCAGCGGTCAGCAGGTCCGCTATAGC
>JBILHV010000112.1:0-5804 GCA_044350305.1 Burkholderiaceae bacterium | reverse complement strand
TGCCTCAAGTCAGACAGCCGCCTTCTATCACGGCATCATCGCGTATGACGACACCTACACTGGTACAGCCGATTTTCTAGATGAAGGCGAGCGTCTAGCCGCTGCGATCGGAGATAAAAAAGTGCTCTTCATGAAAAATCACGGTGTACTCGTTGTTGGCGACACCGTCGCACAAGCCTATAAGCGGCTATACAAACTTGAGCGTATTTGTCGTGCGCAAGTCTTGGCCATGAGCACTGGCAAACCAATTAAAATTTTGTCGGACGAGGTAATTGCTGCCGTCAAGCGGCCTGCCCCGGATGACCGACACGACCGTGACATGCGAGACAACCTTTACTTCGAAGCCATGATGCGCGTGCTTGATCGCGATCTCCCTGGCTACGCAGACTAAAGAGATCGTCGCGACGCACTTTGTTTATACAGGCTCGAGTGGTGCGTGCCAAGAGGTCTCAGGGATTGTGACGCCACCACGCAGACCTGGTTGCACACTTCCATAGCGCTGTCCCCACACCTCGGGCAGGGGACGCGCGTCGGGCGAAGACAACCAGAGCCTCAACAAATGCCGTTTACGCTCTGGTTCGGCCCAATCTTCGAAGGCTGTGCGATCGTGCAAGAGGGTGTGGTTGTGCACAAACTGCATATCGCCTGCCTCTAAGCGCATTAAAAAATTCAAACGCGCATCATTCGCTAGCGCATCAAAGCAATCGAGTGCTTCGACATGCTGGGGCGTCAGACGCATTGCATCCTCGAACCTCTGAGCAGAGTCAATGTATTGACGCTGATAAATCGTCGACATCATTGAGACGTGCCAGGTGAACACCGGAATTTCAAAAAAAGGCTTTTGCCCCGCAGCTACTTCACCGCGCCTATCCGTCGCTATCGGATCAAACAAGGCAGCGGCCAGTGCGGGATAGTCACGACGCATTTCGTTATAAATCGTGTTTGAAGACACCAAGGCAGAGTCCCCACCCTTGCGGGCTTGTTGCAAACACACGAGCCCAACAATATCGCTTGAATCCGTATGAAAGGTCTGACGAGCATGGGTTTGATAGATCCTAACGTTCGGATCATCCGCTCGCAGCCCCATATCGATCACATGACCTAGCACATGACCCTTTGCGTTCTGTGGACGCGCAAAGCCCAGATGTTGGCCGATCCCAAAGAACACAGCGGCCGTCACGGACTTGGGCCATGTGTTAACTGGCAAAGCACGAAGTAACGCAAAACCGACTCCGTGTATCAGCGCGTCATGGATACGACGCAATCGAACACCTAGCTTTGGTAAGACAAAGTCTTGTCGTCGAATTTGGCAGATATCGTCGCTCTTGGCCAAGCAATACCGAGCCGCATCTTCGAGCTCGCGCAACTCGTCATCGTCTAAATGGTGTATCCAGGCGCTGTCTGCGCTGATCTGAGGGCCGAGCCAGGCACTAGGTGACTCAATGAGAGGGGGCAAGGAGGAACGTTGCAAAGACACACCTAAATTGTGGATTACTCTATGGGCTTGACTGTGTAAAGTTTAACGCGCTCGAGAGCATACAGGCTGACTGGCAAGCCCTGATCAGCCTACCGCCATCATGACTGAATCCATATCGATACTTGCCATCATTCTAGTGACCGCTATTTTTGTGTTGGCTGGTCTGGTCAAAGGGGTCATTGGCATGGGATTGCCGACGATCGCCATTGGGCTACTTGGGCTCGTGATTGCACCCGTCGAAGCGGCTGCAATGCTCGTCCTTCCTTCCCTTATTACAAACGTTTGGCAACTCGTTGCTGGGCCAAACTTTCGTGGCTTACTCAAGCGCTTCAGCACACTGCTTGTCGGGATTTGTGTCGGAACGCCTTTTGGCGTGAGCTTCATCGTATTTGGCAACACCGAAATTGTGACGGCAGTGCTCGGGACGGTGCTCATTTGTTACGGCCTATACGGACTGAGCGCTGCCAAAGTATCGATCGCCCCAACGACGGAGCGCTGGCTGTCGCCGCTTACCGGTGTGGTGACGGGTGTCTTGATGGGCGCAACAGGAATATCTGCCCTACCTGTTGCGCCCTACTTCACATCGTTGGGACTAAAAAAAGACGACCTCATACAGGCCTTGGGCTTGTCCTTCACCATCTCGTCTTGCGCATTGGCGATCGGATTGCTCGTCACGGGTGAGTTCCGCGTGGCGATTGCAACCACCTCGTTATTGGCACTCATCCCCGCGTTCGTCGGGATGTTTATCGGACAAGCCTTGCGCAACCGGATTGCGCAAGACCAATTCCGAAAATACTTTTTTATCACCCTCTTAGTTCTAGGCGGCTACACGACTTTCCGAGCGATTAGCTTACTGTAGCGACGCTTACTTGGCAGGCTTGTACTCTTTGGGGCGAATCATTTCAAAAAGCGTATTCACTTCCACGTAGTCGCCCTGATAACCGCAGCGACCAAGCGGACGCGCCGCGGCCGTATCAAAAATCCCGTTCTTTAGAAATGCAGGATTGATATGCACACCGATCACCTCACCTAAGGTCAACCAAGTATTGATCAGCTCACCTTTAGCATTGGTAAGCTGAGTCGTATTGATCAACTTACACTCCAACGCAGCAATCGCATTTTTAATTCTCGGAGGCTTAACTAAGGTCGACGCCTCGGCATCTAAGCCGGCCAATTTCATTTCATCGATACCGGGATCCACAGAGGCAGAAGTGATATTCATCTCTTGCGCTAAATCGGCACCGCAGAAGTTTGCGACAAACTCGCCCGTCTCATCGATATTGTTCACACTGTCTTTGCGCACGAAACTCGTACAAAAGCCGATGATGGGGGGCGTCTCAGCAAATGCATTAAAGAAACTGTAAGGTGCCAGATTGACCCTGCCTTGCTTATCAATACTTGAAATCCAACCGATGGGGCGCGGTGCCACGATCGCTTTAAATGGATTATGTGGCAGGCCATGGCCTTTGCTTGGTTCGTAGAAATAATCGCTCACAGCAGTCCTTCATGTCGGGGATCGAGCGGCGATTTTGGCATATTTCAAGATCAATCGTCGATTGCTGCGTCGCACCAAAACAAATCGCAGGCGGACTCACGCACAAGATAATAGAATCAGACATCTGCTTAACCTGCGTACGGCTAGGCGCACAGACACTTTTAATCGAGCGAGCATCATGGAAAGAAAAGTCAACGATCTAGGCGGCCAACCAGCTGGTCCGGTTTGTTTGGACGAGCACCCCAGTACGCTACACGAGAAACGCGTGGACGCCTTGCAAAAAATCCTGTCGGGTTCAAAGCTTGGTGTGTTCACCAGCGATGCGATGCGGCGAGCAATAGAATCCAATACTGCTGAGGATTACAAAGGCATGCTCTATTACGACAAGTGGATCCGTGCCGTGCGAGATCTCATTATTGAACAGCAACTAGTCACAGCAAAAGAAATCGACGATCGTGTTGCCGAACTTCGTATTCGTTTAGCCAAGACGGGGAAACTATGAACGCAATCCCTCCGCGCGCAGGGCGCGCCCTTGCACCCGGCGCAACGGTACGCATCCTGAAGCAGCCTCCCGAAGCGCATTGCCGCACACCCTACTACCTTCGCGGTGCGAAAGGCGAAATCGCTGAGGTTCGCGGCCTCTTTCGTGACCCCTCTCTGCTTGCCTTTCACAAACCAGGCTTACCGATGCGGATTTTGTATCGCGTCAAATTCAAGCAAGTAGATGTGTGGCCCAACTATGCTGGCAGCAAAAACGATACGGTTGTTGCTGATATTTACGAACACTGGATCGAAGCGATTGCTGGAGAAACAAAATGAGCGGTTCACATCACCACGACCACGACCATCACGATGACCATCATCACGATCACGGAAAGCCACATAGCCATCCGCACTCGCCGCCGGCACCCGATGACGATGATGGCTACGACAGATACGAAGTCCTTCTGCAAACCGCCATACGGGAGTTGCTTGATGAGAAAGGCATCATCAGCGCTGAGGACTTGCATCGACAAATCGACTATCAGGACAGTCTAACGCCCGCGATTGGCGGAAAAATCGTCGCCAAAGCATGGACAGAGCCAGACTTTAAGAAAAAACTCTTGGCCGATCCTCTCAAGGCGATTAACGAATCGTTTGAACTGGACATCACAACGCCGCTGGATTTGGTGGTTCTTGAGAACACACCGCAGGTTCACAACGTGGTGGTGTGCACGCTATGCTCGTGTTACCCACGGATGTTATTGGGGATTCCACCCGCCTGGTATAAATCGCTCGACTACCGCTCGCGGGTCGTCAACGAACCGCGCAAGGTGTTGGCAGAATTTGGCACGGTATTGCCTGACGAGGTCGAAGTACGCGTATCAGACAGCACGGCAGACCTGCGATTTTTAGTCTTGCCGAATCGACCCGCCGGAACGGATGGCATGACGCAAGAGCAGCTTGCAGCACTTGTGTCGCGAGACTCCATGATTGGCACTGCCGTTGTGCCAACGCCTAAAAAAATAGCAACGTAAGCAATGAATCAACCACACGTAAAGCCGCGTCCGGCAGCAACGATTATTCTTGCTCGCAACAGCACCGAAGGCGTAGAAGTATTAATGATGCAGCGCACGACTGCTGTCGACTTTGCGACAGGCATGCATGTTTTTCCTGGTGGTGCGGTGGACCCCACCGATCACCATCCAGAGATCGCGTCGCTATGTGCCGGCTTAGATGACCAGCGCGCCAGCCAAATGCTAGGGATTGAGCAAGGCGGCTTGGCCTACTGGATCGCGGCCATCAGAGAATGTTTTGAAGAATCGGGTTTGCTACTGGGTTATCGCCATGAACAAGACCTGGTACGCCTACATGGTGAAGATGCCGAGCGGCTAGCGAAGCTCAGGCTTGAGATGGCACAGAACAAACTCATCTTCGCTGACATTCTGAAAACAGAACAGTTCAGAGCGGCGACAGACAAAATCGCCTATTACAGCCACTGGATTACCCAGGCGGGGCGCCCTAAACGCTATGACACCCGATTCTTCGTTGCGCAAGCACCCGAGGGTCAAATCGCGGAGCAAGATAATCACGAGACCGTGGGGCAAGTGTGGGTTCGCCCAGATGAAGCACTCGAAATGAACAAAGCTGGCACGATCGAACTGATGTTCCCAACGATCAGAACTCTCGAGAGCCTGACCCCTTTCAGGGAGGTCGAGGAACTTCTCGAATATGCGCGCGCGCCAAAGCCAAAAACATTGATTGCGCCTTTTACCGCCACTGCACGCAACGGGGATCAACACATTCTGATTCCTGGCGATTTCGCCTACACGGAAGTAAGGAAGATTGATCCAGACAATAAAGGGTCCGCACACTCATTTATCGAGCCTGGACAGCCCGTTGCCATCGGCACACACATCACGCGCGTCACGGCTGCGAATCCAGGGATGATGACTGGCCCGGGAACCAACACCTATCTAATTGGCGACGCGCAGACCGGCGTTGCGGTGATTGATCCTGGCCCCCTGCTTGAAGAGCACATTCAAAACATTCTCAATGCCGCAGCCGGGCCAATTAAATGGATTCTATGTACGCATACGCACATCGATCATTCACCTGCCGCCAGCCGCATCAAAGAGAAAACAGGTGCTCAGGTTTACGGTCGACCGGCGCCGGCCTATCCGAATCAAGACCAGACCTTTGCGCCTGACCATGTCGTCGCGCACGACGAAGTACTAAAGATCGCGGGCGTGACGCTTAGAGTGATCCATACGCCCGGCCACGCCTCAAACCAAGTCTGTTTCTTGCACGAAGAGCAGCACATGCTCTTTACGGGTGACCACATTATGCAGG
>JBILHV010000111.1:0-5818 GCA_044350305.1 Burkholderiaceae bacterium | reverse complement strand
CGCATCCGCCGCACATGCTTGCGGCATGGCACGAAGAATTCATGCAACGGGTGATTCGACCCGCCATGACAGCGCAAGCAATTGCTCTAGTCGAAAAGCACCTGCACGCCGGCGACCTATGCGCCGTCGTGACGGCCACGAACAGCTTCGTGACCTCGCCGATTGCCCGGGCGTTTGGCATCCCGACCCTGATTGCAACCGAGCCTGAATACAAAGCCGGACGCTACACCGGAAAAATTGCAGGCACGCCCAGCTTTAAACACGGAAAAGTGATTCGAGTGCAAAGTTGGCTCGCCAGCCTAGGGAAAACGCTCCAAGACTTTGAAACTTCGCACTTTTACAGCGACTCATCCAACGACCTCCCATTATTAGAAGTCGTCACTCATCCGATCGCCACCAACCCGAGTCCGGGATTGTTAGCGGTGGCCCAGGAGCGCACTTGGCCTGTGTTAAACCTATTTACTCAGTTGTCCGACAAAAAATCCTAATGATCACCGATACACTCAAACGCTTTGTTGGCAAACTCTTTGGCCAACAGCCACCGGCGATGCGCCGGATCGGGAGTTCAAAACACGGCATCGACCGACGCAACGTTTCACGACACGCCATCAAAGTCTGCGAGGTCCTTCAGCATGAAGGGTTTCAAGCCTATATCGTCGGTGGTGCCGTGCGCGACCTGATTGTTGGTCTTGAACCCAAAGACTTCGATGTCGCGACAAACGCGACGCCCGAGCAAATTCGCCCTCTGTTTCGCCGTGCGCGCATTATCGGTCGACGCTTTCAACTCGTGCATGTTGTCTTCGGCCAAGAGATCATCGAGACCTCTACCTTCCGTGCTCCGGCCTCAGAGTCGCAGGCCACAGACGATCATGGACGTATTCTGCGTGACAACGAGTTCGGAACACATGCGCAGGATGCGGCGAGGCGCGACTTTACAATCAATGCGCTGTATTACAACCCCAGCACCGAAGAGGTCATCGACTACCACAATGGTGTCGAGGATCTAAAAGCACGCTCGATCAAAATGATAGGTGACCCTCGAACACGCTATCGCGAAGATCCCGTGCGAATGTTGCGTGCTGTGCGTTTTGCCGTGAAATTAAAAGGCACGATTCATCCAGACACGCGTGCGCCCCTGCAGTCGATGGCCGAGCTCATTGAAAACGTCCCCGCATCTCGCCTGTTCGACGAAATGCTTAAGCTGTTGACATGCGGCCATGCGATGGACTGCTTGCAGCAACTGCGGCAAGACGGCTTGCATCAGGGTATTTTGCCGCTGCTAGACGTCGTACTTGAACAGCCGGGCGGCGAAGAATTTATCGAACTCGCACTCGAGCGCACTGATCATCGCATTCGCAGCGGAAAAACCGTCAGCCCAAGCTTTTTATTCGCAGCACTGTTATGGCATCAAGTCGATCTTCGCTGGAAAAAACGCATTCAAGCGGGTACGCCAAGCATTCAAGCCCTCATGGATGCGGCAGACTCAGTCTTAGATGAGCAAACAGAAAAGCTCGCAATTCAAAAACGCTTTAGCGCAGACATGCGAGAAATCTGGTTCATGCAGCCGCGCTTCGAGAAACGTTTGCCTAAGTCGATTTGGCGAATGTTTGAACAGCCACGGTTTCGCGCTTCCGTCGACTTTCTGCAACTTCGAGCCGCAGCACATCAATTTGATAGTGTGTTGGCGCAATGGTGGATGGACCTGGCAAACGCTGATGACGCAGGTCGCGCGGATATGATCGAAGAACTGAGCCGACTACCCAAAGAGACCAGCACGACCGCAGCGCGCAGTCGTAGTCGTCGACGCCGTCGCAGCCCAACAGCGAGTGGCGAACACACTGACAACCCCGCCGCGCCAGAGTGATGTCCTCACGATGCCCATACGCTCGTATATCGGCCTAGGCGCAAATCTCGGGGATCCGCGCGAGACCATACAAGCCGCGTTAAGAGAGCTTGCTGCAACACCCGCTCTTACGATTCTGAAGGTGGCGCCACTCTACGCAAGTGCACCCATCGATTCAACTGGCCCCAACTACATCAACACGGTCGCAAGCCTAGATACCTCTCTCGGTCCACAAGAGTTGCTGGCCGTACTACAAAAAATTGAATTACTCCATGGTCGCGAGCGTCCATACATTAATGCACCACGCACACTCGACTTGGATCTCTTGCTGTACGACGACATAAACCTTGATAGTCCGACGCTCATCATCCCGCATCCACGCATGCATCAACGTGCGTTTGTGCTCAAGCCTTTGCATGACATTGCGGGCGATTTACAGTTAGCGCAAGGCAGCATCCACACACTTCTGGCACAGTGCAAGGATCAAGGCCTTTGGCCCCTATCCTAAGCCCTGCGTTCAAAAGATTAGATCGCCTTGTCCGCTTGTAGCGTGGCAATGACCTCGTCGGTCACACCGAGCTGCTTGAGGATTGCGAGCGTATGTTGGCCAATTGCAGGGATCGCATCCATACGCACGTCAAACTGATTGCTGGTCGCAGGAGGCAACAAGGCCGGCAACGCACCCACAGGACTCTGCACTTGCGTCCAACGCCCTCGCGCCTGAAGCTGAGGATGCGACCATACATCTTTCATTTCATTGACCCGCGCGTTCGCTATTTGTGCGTCTTCTAGCGCTTGCACCACTTCATCAATGCTCATCTTTGAAAAAGCGCCCACAATCAGACCACGCAAATGTTCGCGGTTCGCAACGCGTTTAGGATTGGAGTCGTACTGCGGATTGGTTGCCAGGTCAGGCTGGCCGAGCACTTTGTCACAAAACACTTGCCACTCGCGCTCATTCTGCAAGCCGAGCATGACGTTGCTACCGTCACCCACCGGGAATGGGCCGTAAGGGTAGATCGTCGCATGCGCTGCGCCCGCACGCGGCGGCGGTGTCTGCCCATCGATCGCGTAATACAGCGGGAAACTCATCCACTCGACCATACTCTCAAGCATCGAGACATCTAGATGACTGCCCAGTCCGGTCTGATGCCGCAATAGCAACGCATTCAAAATACTTGAATACGCATAAGAGCCCGCAGCAATATCCGCAATCGAACAACCCGCCTTGGCAGGCGAATCTTGCGAGCCTGTCACAGATATAAAACCACTTTCACTCTGAATGAGCAGGTCGTAGGCCTTCTTTGTTTCGTAAGGGCCGCCCTCACCATATCCAGAAATATCGCAGACAATCAAGCGAGGAAATTTTTTATGCAACGCCTCAAACGACAACCCCATGCGTGCGGCAGCGCCAGGAGCTAGATTTTGCACGAGTACATCTGCCTGCCCGAGCAGCTCCTCGAGGATAGGGCCCGCTTGCTCATGCTTCAAATCCAGCGTCAGACTCTCTTTCGAGCGGTTGGTCCAGACAAAGTGCGAAGCCATCCCATGCGTGCGCTCGTCGTACTTGCGCGCAAAGTCTCCGACACCAGGGCGCTCAACCTTGATCACGCGCGCGCCCATATCAGCAAGTTGTCGCGTACAGAATGGCGCTGCAATGGCGTGCTCAAGACTCACGACCGTGACGCCATCTAAAGGACGCGGTTTTACATTCTTCATGCTTCAAACCTCAATTCAGCTTGATGCGCCAGGGTGGCATCTTGCTCGGCCCACAGCTTCGCTTCGCCCGGTGCAGTGACAACACCTGCAACAGAGAAACCTTTGGGCGCGATCAGTGGGCGCAAGCCCCGATATGAAAGGTGTTTTAACGCTGCGTGTGGATGCGCATGCGCGAAAGCGCGACACATCATCGTCGCGATCAGTGGCCCATGAATCACCAAACCAGGATACCCCTCGGTCTGCGTGACATAAGGATGGTCATAGTGAATCCGGTGACTATTGAACGTCACGGCCGAATACCGAAACAGCAGCACTGGGCTGGGGTCGACCAACTCGCTCCATTGCGATGCCGGGGCGGGCTCTGTGCCCTGCAGCTTTGGCGGACTCGGTTCACGGTACACAATATCTTGCTCTTCGCTCACCACGAGCTTTCCATGCTGCTCAATGTCATGCTTAACCGTGACAAATAACAAGGAGCCCGTACGTCCTTTTTTCTCCTGAATCGCCGTGACAGTCGAGGTCTTGTGCGCCTCAATGCCGACTTCGAGCGAGCCATTGAAGCTAACTCGACCGCCTGCCCACATACGATTTCGATTATCGGCAGGCGGTAAGAAGCTTCCGCGCGCGGGGTGTCCATCGAGTCCGGTTTGCGCAATCGGCACCGTTTCCAAGAAGAAAGCCCAATGCCACAGCGGCGGCATCTTCATGCCAACCTCAGGGATAGGATCCCCTAACGTCACAGCTATGCGCGCCGCATGCCCGGGATCCATCCGATCGACTACCGTTTGCTGCTTACCTAGCCATGCACTTAGGTCAGTACTAGACATACATCATCCTTGATCTTTAAACGGTTAAGTCTTGCAAACGCTGCAAGTGATAATTGGTATCACCCAGCAATAAATCAACATAGGTCAAGCGCTTAAAAAAGTCGCCCACTTCCATCTCATCGGTCACACCCATGCCGCCATGCAACTGCACGGCAGACTCACCTACAAATCGTGCAGCCGCGGCGACCTCGATCTTTGCCATCGACACCAGACGCGCGCGCTTGGCCGGCTCTTGCTCTGCCAGGCCGATGGTCGCGGCATAGGTCATGGAGAGTCCCATCTCGGATTGAATCAACATATCGCCCAAGCGATGCTGCAACACTTGAAACGCGGCGAGAGGCTGACCAAACTGCTTTCTGGTTTTTAAATACTGAATCGTACTGTCGGTCAAGGCAGCCATCGCACCACAGGCTTGGGCGCAAAGCGCCGTGATACCAAAGTCAATTGCCAGCGCAAGTAACGCCTGCGCCTGCTCACCCTTGGCGATCAGTTGGTCTTTGCCAACAGACACGCGATCAAAGCGCAGCGTCGCCGCACGTCCCCCATCAAAGGTCGGGAAATCTTCAACAGACAAGCCCGTTGCGCCCTGCTCAACCATGAACAAAGCGGGCTCGCCCTCTAGCAAGACCGACACAATCACACCATTCGCTGCGGCGCCGTGCCAAACCAAAATCTTTTGTCCATCCAAGGCATACCCGTCAGCCATCGCTGTGGCACGTGTACAAAGCGGGCGTTGCGCATCACGCTCGCCCTGCTCCTGCCAAGCAATCGCAAGCACCGCGTCACCCTCGGCGTGCGCGGATAACCAACGCTTTTTGAGCGCCTCGTTCTTGCAGTAGCCTAATAGCGTCACTGCCATGACTGCACTCGAAATCGTTGGCTCACTGACCAAGCCACGACCTAACTCTTGATGCACGGCCAGCATGGTGGCTGGCGTCTCCCCAAAGCCACCAAACTCCTCGGGAACCATGAGTCCACCTACCCCCAGTTCAACGAGACTGCCCCAGGCGCCTGCGTCGAGTCCCCCGAGACGCGCGCGGCGCTTCGGACGCGTCCACACATCGGCGACAAGCCTTCTTAGGCTGTCGGTCAACATGCGCTGTTCTTCTGAATATGAAAAATCCATGATGTGTCCTAAACCCCGATAATCTGTTTAGCGATGATGCCTTTTTGAACCTCATTGGTTCCGCCATAAATCGCTGTCTTGCGCATATCAAAATATGCAGCGGCTGCCGCAGCGGCGTACTCTGGTCCTGGACCATGAAATGCAGACTCCGCAAACATCCATTCAGGGTCATAGGGCCAAGACTCTGCGCCCGCCACTTGCATCTGTAGCTTTGCGAGTTCCATTTGCAGCTCAGAACCACGGATTTTTAGTATGGAGGCCTTGGGGCCAGGCTCTGTCGTCTCGTCGGCCGCCACGCGCAAG
>JBILHV010000110.1:0-5847 GCA_044350305.1 Burkholderiaceae bacterium | reverse complement strand
GTGATCAATTCCCTCAGTAATTGGCGCTGAATGGTCCGATTTGTTTGGCCATTCGGCGTCCACCACCAAGCGTCTCCATGCATTTTCTGAGCGGCTCGCACAAAACGCGTCACGAACGACTCAAAATCATCGTCGCTAAAATTCAAACTAAAAATCATCCTTCCTGTGCCTACCCAGCTCAGCGCAATTCCTTCGCGCCGAAGGTAGAACTGAAGCATCCAGTTGTAGCGGCCGGGACAAGTATAGAGAACAGTCCACACGGTCGACATCGCCTCGACACGCACTGGCAGCTGGGCCGTCGCCAGGCGATCGTTCAGCGCCTGAGCGCGGCGAGCCCAAGTCTGGTCCAAACTCTCGTACAGCGCAAGCGCTGGCTCGGTTTCAATTCGGCGCAGAAACGCGTTCATCGCTCCCATGACATAGGGATGCGCGTTGAAGGTGCCTCGGGCAAAACAAAGATCAGCCGGTTTTGTGTCCTTATAGCGTTTCATCAGAGCATGCGGACCGCAGACCACGCCAATCGGAAGACCGCCTCCCAATGTTTTTCCATAGGTAACAAGATCTGCTTGAATTCCAAAGTACTCCTGTGCGCCGCCACGAGCGAGCCTGAAGCCAAGAAACACTTCGTCCAGGATCAGCACTATTCCGCGCTCAGTGCACACTGCACGGAGCTCTTGCAGCCACTGTGTGTAGGCCGCTCTATCGAAATGAGCACGGCGACTACTACTCAACAGGGTGGAGTCGGTGGGAGCACTTTGGTTGGGGTGCATGGCTTGAATGGGATTTACCAACACGCAAGCAATATCGTTTCGATTGCGCAACACACGCAAGGTATTTGCATGCATCTCTCTAAGCGTCAGCGTATGGGGCGATGGGGGCATCGGATTGCCTGGGCCTGGCTGGACATCGTCCCACCAGCCATGATACGCGGCGGTAAAACGCACGATTTTGTTTTTCCCAGTGCTATAGCGAGCGACACGAACGGCCTGCATCACGGCTTCGGTGCCGGACATGTGAAAGGAAATCTCCTCCTTGCCGGAGATCCTGCGCAAACGCTCTGCGTTGTCGAGCACGCACGGGTGGTACGAGCCCAACACGGGGCCCAAATCCCTCACCAGCTCGACTGCATCGTCGATGCACGCTTTGTAGAAGTCTTGGCCGAAGAGGTTGACGCCGTAGGAACCTGTGACATCGATAAATTGCTTGTCGTCAAGATCAGTCAGGTGCACCCCTTCGCTCGCGCGCCAGAAGCTGCCCAGCGCGACATGCTCTTGAAGGTAGGCACGAAACTGAAAGGGAACACGGTACTGACTGATCAGCTGGAGATCAGAGATCAGCGGTTTGATTTGTGCGCTGAGGGCGATTGTTTTGGGGGAATTCTCTTTGAGGTCGCTCGCCAGTGCCAGCAAGGCCGTGTGTCGACGCTGTGCGATGTCTTTCGGGGCCTCGTCGCAGGCAAACCAGTGATCCCCAGAGTAGGAATAGCTTGGAATCAGGGAAGTGATGCGCTTTGCCCATCTCAGGTGGCCGCCGAGGGACGGATATTTTGCAAGAGACAGCTGAAGTCGTTGCCAGACCTTCTTGACCACAACCCAGAGCACAACGAGCGCGACGATGTATTGAGCGATCTGCAATGTATCAAAGGAATGTTCGTTCATGGAGCCTCGCATTAAAAGCTCCTTTTTATGAAAATTGGATGACCAAATGATGACTTTTAGAAAACAAATTAGAAACATTGTTCTCAATGAAGATATCAACTTCCTTCTGACCAACCGCATTCCCCGAAAAACTGTGACACACTTTATGGGTTGGTTCAGCAAGTTACGTATACGTTGGGTATCCGACTCGTCGATCGCCGTTTGGCGTCTGTTTACGGACCTGGATTTGTCCGATGCGAAAAAGCAACAGTTCGATAGCTTGCATGATTGCTTTACGAGAGAGCTTCGCGAGGGGGCTCGCGTGGTGGATATGCGCCCCGAAGTCTTTGTGAGTCCTTCTGACGCCATCGTGGGGGAGTGCGGTCAAGTCGTTGCGGGTCAGTTATTTCAAGCTAAGGGGTTCCCTTATGCGATTAAAGACCTCTTGGGTAGTGCAATGGATACGAGCGATTGGGAAGACGGGTGTTACGTCACCTTAAGACTGACCTCCGCGATGTATCACCGCTTTCATGCGCCATACAACGCAGTGATGCGCAAGATCGTGTACATGTCGGGGGACACTTGGAATGTCAATCCGATTGCGCTTAAGCGCGTAGAGAAGTTGTTTTGTAAAAATGAGCGAGCGATGATTGCCTTGGATGTCGGCGCCCAGGCATACCCCGTCGCTTTGGTTCCCGTGGCGGCGATTCTAGTCGCCAGTATTCGCTTGCACGCGATTGACACGCTTTTTAGCGCACGTTATCGCGGCGAAACAACAATCAACTGCGAGCACCGTGTCGAGAAAGGCCAAGAGCTCGGGTGGTTTGAGCATGGCTCAACGATTATCGTGTTTGCGCCGAAGGGATTTTCGCTCCATCCAGACATTCAGTCCGGCGCTCGGATACGAATGGGGCAGGCCCTCATGAATATGCCGTGTGAAAGTGTGTCTAACAATGAGGGTGTCGCCCAACCCGGCGGAGTATCGTGATGACACGAGGCTTTTATTATGTGATTGGTGCACAAACCTTTTCGGCGCTCGCTGACAATGCGTTGTTCATTGCCGCGATTGCACTGATCCAGCAGCTCTCCGGCCCTGATTGGATGGCCTCCATCATGAAGTGGTGGGTGGCAGTTGGCTACGTGGTGTTAGCGGCCTATGTTGGCGCGTTTGCTGATACGTTCCCTAAAGGTCGGGTCATGCTGTGGACTAATTCCCTTAAGGTATGCGGCTGTGCGTTGATGTATTTCCACGGCGCATTTGATTTCAGTGGTGAAGGACAAATCGTAGTGGTCTGTGCAGCCTTCGCAATTGTAGGGATCGGTGCGGCAGCGTATTCGCCGGCTAAATACGGCATCATTACGGAGATGCTTGCACCAGCCGATTTAGTCAAGGGCAATAGCTGGATCGAAGGAATGACGGTTCTCTCTATAATTTTGGGTGCCGTGCTGGGAGGCGTGTTGATTTCCCCTGCAGTGGCGTCATGGCTTCTCAGTCAACCAGTCATAGGGTCGCTCGCGACATCACCCGCTGAGGCCGCGATTGTTGTGATTGCGGGCCTATATGCGATCGCAGCGGGCTTGAATTGCAAGATACCGGATACGGGGGTTCGCTATCCGCGACAGTCCACCAATCCCTTTGCATTAAACCGTGAATTTTTTCGATATGTCTCGGTGTTGTGGCGTGACAAGCTCGGGCAAATTTCATTGGCAGTCACAACGCTATTTTGGGGAGCGGGCGCGACCTTACAGCTTGTGGTAATCGAGTGGGGGCGCGTGCAACTGAACTACCGATTGGATCAAGCAAGCATATTAATGGGCGTGGCTGCACTCGGTACTATTTTTGGTGCGATCGCAGCCTCAAAGGTGAGTATTCAACGCTCACTATCCGTGCTGCCCGTTGGTGTGTGCATGGGGTTGGTCGTGTTGATCATGCCGTTCGTCACGACTACGTGGTCGGTGTACACGCTATTGCTGGTCATTGGAGGGTTATCGGGATATTTTGTTGTGCCAATGAACGCCTTGCTTCAGCATCGGGGGCATGTTCTTCTTTCGGCTGGACACTCTATCGCCGTGCAAAATTTCAATGAGCAGTTAAATATATTATTGATGGTGTCACTTTACACACTGATGCTTTGGCTGGAGATCCCGATTAACAATATCATTATCGTGTTCGGTGTGTTGGTGGCTGTATTGATGGCAGTCATTATTCGATGGAATCACGTGAATCATAGGCAGACCCCCGACTTACATCAACAGATTGGGGATTCTGGTCATGGACGTTCGTTGTGATACAGACTGACTTGCGTTAGCGATCGAAACCGAAGTGGCGCCGGTAACGTGCGCTCATGTTCTCGACAGATAAGAGCATGGGAAAGTCGGCGGTATTGAAGTCTGGGTCCCAGGCAGGCTCGCCACAAATTTGTGCGCCGAGTTTTTGGTAACCAGCCAATAACGCTGGCGCTTTAGCGGGCAAGGCGCTATCGAGTTGTTCGACCGGATAACGATTATGGGGGGTCACACGCAGGGCGTTGACTTGTGTGACGGCGTCACGCACATCGCGCCATACTTTGGCCGCAGTGACCCCGTCATCGCGCAGGCTGACGCTCGCGCAGCCGAATACATATTGGTGGTTACCTCGCTTTAGTATTTCGGCTAAACCGGACCACAGCATCATCAGCGCGCCGCCTTGTCTGTAGGCTTCATGTATGCATGCTCGTCCAAATTCGACAAGGTGCATGCGAATGTCACCCAGACCAGATAGATTAAATTCGGATTCTGAATAGTAGCTGCCGGCTCGTCTTGCGTTTTGGGGAGTCAGTACGCGATAGGTCCCAATGACTTCGTCGGTATCTAAGTCTCGCACCATTAAGTGTTCGCACCACGTGTCAAAGGCATCGCTGTCTAAGCCTGGAGCGCTTGAGTTGAATGCCGCCCCGAATTCACTTTTAAACGTCTCATAGCGCAGTCGTTGAATAAGTTCTAGCTCTTGGTCGGTTTGAGCCAGTCCGACCACTAAGCCGCTACGGGTCGTTGTCGTGTTTGGAGGATTGATAAAACTTGAGGCGCTATGTACGAGTTCAAGCATTGGGCCAGTCTCCTTTGATGCACGTCATTGTGAAAACAATATGTTTCAAAAAAGTGACGGTTTGATGAAATATTTGTGATTCATATCCCTGCAGGTTGTCGCTTTATTTGTCATGGACTTGTCATGTGCTCTTGTTGAAATTCATCCTCTAAAAGGAGAGCTGCCATGTCACACGATTCAGATGATCAAAGCGTTAATTTTTCCGGCAATACAAGTTTTCAGGAGGTGTTGTCCTCAGCGGTACAAAATCGTGGTCGCCGCAATATCATTAAAGGCGGATTGGGTTTGGCGACACTTGCTGCGTTGCCTGGCCTGGCGGTTGCCTCCAAGACTGTTGCTCAGGGGCTTCCATCCTCGTTAGCCTTTCCGTCTGTCGCAAAAAGTGTGCTTGATCAAGTGATACTGCCACCTGGCTACAGTTTTACTGTTTTGCATGCAGCAGGCGATCCGATTGACACAACGGTCCCTGCTTACACGAACACCGGACTAGAGAAAGATGACTGGTCGCATCGCATCGGTGATCATCACGACGGAATGGATCTCTATTACATTGATGGTGCTGGACGTTATTCAACGACAGCGACCTCCAAAGCGGTGCTGTGCGTGAACCATGAGAGCTCGGCAGATTCTCATTTTTTGCATCCCGCGGGACAGACTTCAAATGGACAGTCGCGCAAAAAGTTTGATCAGTTTGGCTTTTGGGATTTGGGAACACGTCCTGAACTCGAGGTGCTAAAGGAGATTAATCTGCACGGCGTCTCAGTCGTTGAATTGCAGCAGACTGGCAAAGGGTTTTCGTACAAAATCGACTCTACTTTGAATCGACGCATCACTCCAGAAACACCAATGAGGATTGCGGGTGCCCGTGAGCATCAGGCAGACATCCAAAAAATGATGCGAACAGCCTTTGATGCCTCGGGTGCAACCTCGCGTGGCACCCTTAATAATTGCGGACATGGGATGACCCCTTGGGGTACATACCTCACGTGTGAGGAAAATTGGGCGCGTTATTTTCAAATCGCTCCAGGAGCCAATCCGGGTGACGCCAAGCATGTAACTTCGCTTAAACGCTACGGTGTGGCTTCAGCTCCTTTGGATCCAAAGGCTCCTAGGGCCTCTAGCCAA
>JBILHV010000108.1:0-5849 GCA_044350305.1 Burkholderiaceae bacterium | reverse complement strand
TTTAGGTTTTTTTGCCAGTACGTCCGATGTTTTTCGGTTAGTTGCACAATAATGCCTCCTCATCGTTTCGGGCCAGGTCCCCCTGGGTCCATTGGTAACACTAGGTCATACAAAAAAGAACGTTACTTAAACAGATACTGCGTGACTGCATAGAACGGAACTGCATATGTACTCAAAAACTTGTAAGTCGATACTGCACCTAAGTACTGCATCTAAGTACTGCCTCTAAGGCGAGACGTTAAACGGCCAAACCGGTCTCGCGCGCGAGTTGTGCGGCAAACTTGGGTTCAAAACCTTTCAAATGTTTGATAATTTTTGTGGTTTCATCTGGTGCCTGTCGGTCCATATGAACACGACCGAGTTGGTACCACGCATAAGGACTCATGGGTTGCAATTGGGTGTTTCGCTCTAAAGCGGCAACGGCCTCGTCTAGCCGTCCCTGTTGAATAAGAGCCAGCCCAAGCCCATACCATGCTTGATCAAGTTGCTCATTGAGCGCTAAGGCGCGACGAAACGCAGTCTCCGCTTCGAGGGGATGTTCTAATTCTTGATGCAAGAACCCCAGGTTAAACCATGCGTAGGCCGGAGCCTCAGGCTGCTTGACGAGCGCTTCGTAGACTTCGATGGCGCCTTTCTTATCGCCAAGCTCGGCTTTGAGATGCGCCAAGCTGCCTAACGCGTAACTGTCATGGGGATAGACTTGCAACATGTCTTGAAAGACTGTGATTGCACGCGCGCGCTGTCCTACAACGATCCAGAGAATCGCCTGCCATTTGCGCAACATCCAATCGAAATTAAATTTCATTTGCAGCTCGCCATGCCTACGGATACGCAGTGTTCAATTTTTGCGACGGTCACCGCCAGATACAGTACGGCCACCACACAGAACGCAACAAAAGGGTGATGTCTCGTTGCGATTTGCTTTGGCGCAATCAGCGCTGCGATATAGGTCCACGGTTTATTCACGACGGTGAACAGTTGATAAAACAAATTCGTGTCGCGCTTCGCACCGGCCAGAATAAAAAGCAAACCCTGCCCAAGCAGTGCCAGAATGCCGATATATAACAATAATTGCGCGGCGTTTAGAAAAAGCAGCAACTTCAGTCTCCGTTCATAAAGGACGCCACCAATTGTTTGTGGGACATTTTATGTTGTTTGTTTAATGTCCGTACTTTAAAAGCGGGAACTGACAGGTATCTGACAAAGCCCAAACGAACGGGAAACTTCTAATCCGGTTATCGATGAGTGTGCGGCGCATCATTTTTTTTGCATTGCAGCAAATGCGTGGCCAAGCTGAATGAGGTTCGCCTAGTAACGGTTCGCCTAGGATAGGGATAGAAAGTGAATTTCAATTCTTGCACCGCGATCGTAAGGCGGCTTTTGCTGCGAGTCCGTGATCAAAATCCTGGCGTGATGCCGAGTCGCAATTTCACGCACTATCGCTAAACCCAAGCCGCTGCCTTCGGCTTGGGAGCCGAGTACGCGATAGAAGCGATCAAATACACGTTCGCGTTCCTCAACGGGGATCCCAGGTCCAGAGTCTTCCACAGCCAGTATGACCTGACGGAGTTGGGCGGTAATGCTCACAGTAATGCGGCCAGGCGCAGGCGTGTATCGAATCGCGTTGTCGATCAGATTGTTGATCGCCTCGCCAAGAAGCAGGCGTTGACCGCGTAGCATGACCGCAGTGTCCGTTCCCTCGAAGCCGAGGTCTATGCCCTTCTGTATAGCGATGTCGACCCACCCGAGTGTTTGCTCCCGCGCGAGCTCAGCGATGTTGATCGGGGGCATGGCGATCGAGTTGGGATTCTCTGCATTGGCCATTAGCAATAGTTGATTCACGAGGCGAGTGGCGCGAGAGGTGCCCGCAATAATTTGTTCGAGACTGGCTTGTGTTTCACCGGAAGGCGTGTTGCGTATCGCGAGTTCGGCTTGCGTGCGTAGTCCGGCCAGAGGCGTCTTTAATTGATGGGCGGCGTCTGCAACGAAGCGACGTTGTGCGAGCATGGTTGAGTCCAGGCGAGTCAATAGTTCGTTCATGGCAACGATGAGTGGACCGATTTCGCTTGGAGCGACTCGCACGTCGATAGGCGAAAAATCATCAGGTCGGCGGGCTCTAAGACGCCGTTGTAGGGCACTTAACGGCGCAATGCCGCGCGACAAGCCAAACCAGACCAGCAGCACGGCAATCGGCAGTACCACGAACTGCGGAATGATCACGCCTTTGATAATGTTATTGGCAAGCTCGATGCGGCGATCCATCGATTCGGCGGCAACCAGTAGTATGGGCGTCGTGCTTCGGGTACTGAGGTCCGTCCACACGTAAGCGAGCCGAATCTCAAAGTCCTGCAGCGTTTGCGTCACGTAATACACGGTGTTCGTGTGCGTCGTTGCTTTGCGTTCGGGAGTTGGTAATTCACCATCCCCGCCAATTAACTCGCCGTTGGGGTTCAGTGCTTTCCAAAAAATCCCGTCTTTTTCGCGCGTGCGCAGGGCGAGTCGTGCGGAGGTCGACATCCTCAGTGACACGAGCCCATTATCTGCCTCTACCTGTTGTTCAAGCACCTGCAGTGCATTGGCTAGTGTGTGGTCGTACGGGGTATTCGCAAGATTTTGTGCCACAACGTACGTGATCGCAATGCTCATGGGCCAGAGTAAAAATAATGGCGCTAGCATCCAATCTAGTATTTCGCTCAGGAGCGACCGACGGGCTGGTGCAACACTCGTTGTATCCGCTTTCGCCCGAAGCACCTCCAGCGCTTCAGGATTTCCGCTGGCGTGCCGGGCTGTCACGCAGAAGCCGAGTCGCGCTCGAGGCAGTAGCCGAGCCCTCGGACTGTGGCGATCTTGACGCCGCTGGGCTCGAGTTTTTTCCGCAGACGGTGCACGTAGACCTCAATGGCATTTGAGCTCACCTCGTCGCCCCATTCACAGAGATGGTCAACGATCTGAGATTTACTGACCATACGGCCGGTGCGCGTTAATAAGATTTCGAGCAAGCTCACCTCACGCGCCGAGAGCTCGAGCGCGTGTTGATCGACTGAGGCGACGCGACCCGTTTGATCGAACTCCAAGCGACCATGCTTAAGAATGGTCCCACCGCCGCCGGCGCCACGTCGGGTCAACGCACGCACCCTCGCTTCTAATTCGGACAAAGAAAAGGGTTTGGCCATGTAGTCGTCGGCCCCACGATCTAGGCCTCGGACCCGTTCTTCGACGCTGTCAGCGGCCGTCAGAATTAAAACCGGGAGATGCGAGTTGCGCGCGCGTAATTTGGTCAACACTTCGATACCGGACATGCGAGGCAGGCCCAAATCCAGTATTAATAAGTCGAACTCTTGAGACGACAGGGCCGAGTCTGCTGCGACTCCGTCGCTCACGGCATCCACGGCATAACCGCTTTGGCGCAAGGAACGCGTCAAGCCATCGGTCAAGATGCTGTCATCCTCGGCAATTAAGATTCTCATTCGTTTTTTTAGTGATGAAACCTAATTTTGTGTGAATATTCTTGCATGGCGGCTCATTCAAACGGTTATAGATCGCGTCGAATAAGGGTAAACACTTAGTTTTAATTTGCCAGGACATCTCTTGACACTGTTTTTATATACAGTACAATCCAATGTAATAATTTTACTCAAGCAACGGTAAAGCATTTAACACTTTGTTGCTTGTCAAACGTGTAATCACCACCACCAAGGATCCAGACATGGACGAAAAATCACTGAAGCCCGGCTCTGCAGAGAAAGGTAAGGCTCTTGCTGCCGCATTGTCTCAAATTGAAAAGCAGTTCGGCAAAGGCTCGATCATGCGCTACGGTGACAATCAGGTTGAGCACGACATACAGGTTGTGTCGACTGGCTCGCTGGGTCTGGATATCGCCTTAGGGGTGGGAGGCTTACCAAGAGGCAGGGTAATTGAGATCTACGGGCCGGAATCTTCCGGTAAGACCACGCTCACCCTCCAAGTGATTGCTGAGATGCAAAAAGTTGGGGGGACTTGCGCCTTTATTGATGCTGAGCACGCATTGGATGTGCAATACGCCTCCAAGCTGGGTGTCAATTTGACGGATCTGCTGATTTCTCAGCCTGATACGGGCGAGCAAGCGCTTGAGATCACAGACGCCTTAGTGCGCTCGAGCTCTGTCGATCTGATCGTAATCGACTCGGTCGCCGCCCTGGTCCCAAGGGCCGAGATCGAAGGGGAGATGGGTGACTCTCTGCCTGGGCTGCAAGCCCGCTTGATGAGCCAAGCGTTGCGCAAACTCACCGCTAGCATCAAACGAACAAACTGCATGGTTATTTTTATTAACCAGATTCGTATGAAAATTGGCGTGATGTTCGGCAACCCTGAGACGACAACGGGTGGAAATGCCTTGAAGTTTTACGCCTCAGTTCGCTTGGACATCCGACGCATTGGCGCAATTAAAAAGGGCGATGAAGTCGTAGGTAACGAAACACGCGTCAAAGTTGTTAAGAATAAAATTGCGCCGCCCTTCAAACAGGCTGAATTTGACATTATGTATGGCGCAGGTATCTCACGCGAAGGTGAAATCATTGATCTTGGCGTGACCGCCGGTATTGTTGATAAAGCGGGTGCATGGTTTAGCTACAGTGGTGAGCGTATTGGTCAGGGCAAGGATAACGTGCGTGAGTATTTGCGAGAGCATCCCGCCATGGCCATCGATATTGAAAATCGGGTGCGGGAAAAGCTAGGCGTTGTACCCCGCGCTCCGGCGGTTGGTACCGCGGCGGCTGGCGCAGCAAAAGCCAGCGCGACCAAGGCAACAAAATTAGCGGCAGCCGAGCCCGATAGCGAGGATGACATCTAAGCCGGGCCCGGGCCTTTCCCTCAAGGCTCGGGCTGTAGGGTTGCTGTCCAGGCGCGAGCATAGTCGGTTCGAACTAGAGAGAAAGTTAGCTCCGTTTGCTGAGTCGGCAGAAGAGCTCTCTGGAGTTTTAGACGAACTCTCAAAAAACGGCTGGCAATCGGATGAGCGGTATACGCAGGGCTGGGTGCATCGCAAGGCGAGTCTGCACGGCGCGGCGAGGATTGGCCAAGACCTGCGTCAACGTGGTGTCTCTGCGCCAGAGGTGGCCAAGGTTCAAGAACAACTTAAGTTAACTGAGCTCGAGCGTGCTAGGGGTGTCTGGCAAAAAAAGTTTGCCAATCTCCCGCAGTCCGGTAATGTTGCGGAATATGCCCGTCAAGGTCGGTTTTTACTTTCGCGTGGGTTTTCTAGCGATGTGATTCGCACGGTCTTAGGTGGCTGGGATCCTTCAGATCTGTAGCTCGTAGGCCATCCTCTGCGCTATACTCCGTGGCTTTGCTGCATTGTGTCAAAAGATACACTGAGTTCGTATGCCCCTGCCAAAGCCAGACTATCCCCGCAAGCCGATGCACAATCGTTCGATTCAAGTGCATTCGTTTGAACGCGACGATGGCTTATGGGACCTTGAAGCTGAGCTTATCGACGATAAGTCTTACTCATACGTCAAGCGTAACGGGACCGAACAGCCAGCCCGCAAACCGTTCCACCACATGCATATCCGTATTACGATTGATACGAGCTATGAAATCAAGCAAGCCTTTGCCATGTACGATGCGTCGCCCTTCGGCGAGCCGTGTACCTCCGTGACCACGGCGTATCAGGATTTGGTTGGTATGAATTTGCTCAAGAGCTTTCGACAGCAGGTCAAGGAGCGCTTTGGCCGAACGGCGGGCTGCACGCATATGACAGAGCTAGCATCGGTATTACCCACCGCTGCGGTACAAAGTATGTCAGGGATGAAGCGCTCAGAAGCAGAGAACGCAGGGCGAAAGCCATTTCAGTTGGGTGGCTGCCATGCGTG
>JBILHV010000109.1:0-5849 GCA_044350305.1 Burkholderiaceae bacterium | reverse complement strand
TTCACGAAACATCTCATGAAGTGACAACAATACGTTTCTCTTTTTGGCAATAAGCAGTAAACCAGAGGTATCTCGATCAAGACGGTGGGCTAGCTCAAGAAAGCGCGCCTCGGGCCGTGCCGCACGCAGCGCTTCGATCACGCCAAACGACACGCCGCTGCCGCCGTGGACGGCTGTGCCCGCCGGCTTATCGATCACTAATAGACCTTCGTCCTCGAAGACAATTGGAAATTCAGCCCCCGGCACGACCCGCTTTTGATCTGCAGCCGGCAGGCGAATAGGAGGGACCCGTACGATATCCCCCGCGTGAATCCGGGCATCTGGCGAGACACGGCCTTTATTTACCCTGACTTCACCACCGCGCACTGCTTTATAGATATGGCTTTTAGGCACACCCTTGCACAGGCGCATAAGAAAGTTATCCAAACGCTGCCCATCGTGCTCTTCGGTGACTTCAACCAGGCGCACCGCCGGCGCTTGCGGCGGGCTCGGCTTAGGTGTCGTCGGGGTCAAAACTGAGGATTCTTTGCGCATGGCCAAAAGCGGCTTATAATCGAACAAGCCTTAAAGGGGTTAAGAAAGCGTGGTCAAGACGCCCTCTTGCGTCCTAAAGCGTTGAGATGCATCGAATTTTCGCGTCTCCGTCTGGATTGCGGACTGCATTGTACCGCTTGCCTTCCCGATTCCTTCGGGCTACTGGTCGCCGACAAGACCGGGATGCGCTTTATGCGCGCTGTTGCGACGTTTTTACGTTTCGCCCGCGCCCCAAGTGTATGCCCCTCGCGTCGCGCGCGATACTGATCAAAAGAGCAAGAATCCGTCCCAATCCCTGCACCAGGCGTGCGAAACTTACCCGCCTGATGTTCTCAGCATCCTTTTATGTCAACCACTACCGTGACCCTGACCTCTCTGCTGAATGAACCCCGCGCCTATAGGCGCAACGTGCTGGTCTAAAGACCTTTTCTTCGCACGCGCCTCTTGGGTGTGTGCTCGCTTCCTTGATTCAGTGTTTCGCAGCCAGTAGTGCGTGGCTGCGCGCCGTGGTACGGCGCGCCATTTAAATGGAGAAACCTCTCATGAAGCGCATGTTATTTAATGCAACGCACCAAGAAGAACTACGCGTTGCGATCGTCGATGGACAAAAACTCATCGACCTCGATATCGAAATCGCCGGTCGCGAACAGCGTAAAGGCAATATTTACAAAGGTGTCATTACCCGCATTGAACCTGGCCTTGAAGCCTGTTTCGTTAACTACGGCGAAGACCGCCACGGTTTTCTACCCTTCAAAGAAGTGGCGCGTACGTATTTCAAAGAAGGCGTCGATGTCCGGACTGCACGCATTCAAGACGCGCTGCACGAAGGCCAAGAACTCATCGTTCAGGTCGAAAAAGAAGAGCGTGGTAACAAGGGTGCCGCCCTAACCACCTTCATTTCGTTGGCCGGCCGTTATTTAGTTCTGATGCCGAACAACCCACGCGGCGGTGGTGTGTCACGCCGCGTCGAGGGCGAAGAGCGTCAAGAACTGCGCGAAGCGATGGACCAGCTCACCATTCCCCCAGGCATGAGCATTATTGCTCGCACCGCCGGGATTGGTCGCAACGCCGAAGAGCTCCAGTGGGACATGTCCTACTTGATGCAGCTCTGGACTGCCATCGATGGTGCCGCCAAGGACAACCCTGCGCCCATTCTGATTTATCTTGAATCCAGTCTGGTCATTCGGGCCATCCGTGATTACTTCTCGCCAGATATTGGCGAAATCCTGATCGACACGGACGATATCGCTGACCAAGCGACCGCATTTATGAGCGTTGTGATGCCGGATAACGTCGAGCGCGTCAAACGCTATCGCGATGACGTCCCCTTGTTTTCACGCTTCCAGATCGAGCACCAGATCGAAACCGCGTACTCACGCACTGTGGATCTGCCTTCAGGCGGATCGGTTGTGATTGATCACACCGAAGCGCTCGTCGCGGTGGACGTGAACTCCGCGCGTGCCACACGCGGCGCCGACATCGAAGAAACCGCACTGCGTACGAACCAAGAAGCCGCCGACGAAGTCGCCCGCCAATTGCGTCTGCGCGACCTGGGTGGTCTGATCGTGATCGACTTTATCGACATGGAAGACACTAAAAACCAACGTGCAGTCGAAAATCGTTTGCGTGACGCGTTGCACTTTGACCGTGCCCGCGTCCAAATGGGCAAGATTTCACGCTTTGGCTTGATGGAACTCTCGCGTCAGCGTCTGCGTCCCGCCCTCAACGAAGGCTCGCACATCACTTGCCCACGCTGTAATGGCACGGGCGTGATCCGCGATGCAGAATCCAGTGCGCTACAAGTGCTGCGACTGCTGCAAGAAGAAGCCATGAAAGAAAACACAGCGGCCGTGCACGCGCAAGTGCCCGTCGATGTCGCGACTTTCCTACTCAACGAAAAGCGTTCGGACATCACAAAGATCGAATCACGACTCAAGGTCAACTTGATTCTGATCCCCAATCGTCATCTCGAAACGCCGCACCACCACATCGAACGCTTGCGTCACGACGACCCACGCTTGGAAGACATCAAAACGAGCTTCGAGTTAGTCGATGCTCCGTCTACCGACATGAGCTGGGCACCGAAAGAGCAAGAAGTGAAGTCCAAGCCAGAAGCGCTGGTGAAAGGTATTACCCCTGCACAACCTGCGCCTGTCTCCTCTACGCCCGTCAAGAAGTCGGAAGCCTCAGAGGCTTCACCTGGTTTCTTCAAACGATTGTTTGGTTGGCTATCGGGCGGCTCTTCAACAGAGAAGAAAACCGAAGAAGCCAAACCTTCCGATTCGCGCGAACAACGCGGTCGCAATGGCCAAAATGATCGTCGTGGCGGAAATCGCGGTGGTCGTGGACGTCGTCCAGACAATCGCAACGAAGCGCGTGGCGATGGACGCACCGGCGGTAACGAGGCTGGTGGTGGACAGCAGGACAATCGTCGCCCGGCACGTGACGACGAACGTAGCGCGCAAGCGCCGCGGGCAGAAGGCAGCGAGCAAGGCGGTGATGACAACGGCCGTAATGGCGGGCGTAATCGTCGTCGCGGCGGTCGCAATCGTCGTGATGAAGGTCTGGATACACGCAATGAGCAAGCTGCTGTTGACGGTCAACAAGCGGAAGGCACTGCACAACAGAGCGAACGTCGTACACCGCAAGGGCCTCGCCCCGCAGGCAACCACGCCACAACCTCTGACGAGCAAAATAATCTGCAGCAAGGCGCACCGGCAACGGGCTACAACGATGAGGATGGCGACCAGTCTGATCCAGAACGCAAACGCCGTCGTCGTCGCAGCCGTCGTGGACGTCGTGGACAAGATGAAGGCTCAACGTTCGAGAACGATGGCCAGGATCAGAGCGCACCGATGCAACAGGCAGACGGCGCACCTCTTCAAACGCATGCCACGCCAGCGCCGCAGCTCACTCAGCAAGACGATCGCAACTTTGGACATACGTCCACACCGGGGCTTTCAAACGCACCGATGCAGTACGTCGAACCTGCTAGCGCTGCAGCACCTGCCACGACAGCACCTGCACCGACACCCGTAGCAGCGCCGTCGATTGCACCCGCGCCGGTGGCAGCGCCTCAGGTAATCGAGCAGGCCGCTTCACCTGTCTTTGCTCCGCCTCCGGTTGCTGCGCCAGTACAAGTAGCTGTTGCTGCACCTGTTGCTGCGCCTGTTGCCCCACAGCCGATCATCACCCCAGCGCTTGATACAGCAGCCTTGCACGCGATTGTGCAATCTGCTGGTCTGCAATGGATTGAAAGCGATCAGGCACGTGTTACGACAGCAATGGCAAACCAGGTCGTAGTACCGTTACAGCTCGGACGAGCACGCAAGCCTGCAGTGGTCGTATCAAACGAACCGCTGGTGCAAGTTGAGACACGCGCCTAGACGACGCAAGCCCGTCCTGCGGCCACGGCTGCGGGCATGAAAGTAAAAGAGCCCTGATAACATTTATCAGGGCTCTTTTTTATGTTGCGCAATCTCAGCCTCAAGTGAGTCCAGCTCTTCGTTATGTAGCGACTACGTCCGCCGCTTGATTTGTCATGATCGCCATCAGACGAGCGAGTTCTTCGCGCAACTGGCGACGATCGAGCACCATATCGATCGCACCTTTTTGCTGCAAGAACTCTGATCGTTGAAAGCCTTCGGGAAGTTTTTCACGCACGGTTTGTTCGATCACACGCGGACCGGCAAAACCAATCAACGCCTTGGGCTCGCCAATCACCACATCGCCCATGAAAGCGAAGCTTGCAGAGACGCCACCCATGGTTGGATCGGTCAGCACACTGATGAAGGGAAGTTTTGCTTGGGCTAATTGAACAAGCATTGCATTGGTTTTCGCCATCTGCATCAAAGAGAACAAACTCTCTTGCATACGCGCGCCGCCCGAGGCTGCAACGCAAATAAACGGCACACGCTGTTTGATTGCAGCTTGCACGCCTTGCACAAAGCGCTCGCCAACAACTGAACCCATCGAGCCGCCCATGAATTCAAATTCGAAACATGCCAGCACGCAGGGAACACTGCGGATTGCGCCACTCACGACAACTAGGGCATCCGTCTCGCCGGTTTGACGTACCGCTTCTTGGACACGCTCAGGGTATTTGCGCGAATCTTTAAATTTAAGCGGATCCATCGACCGTGTATTGGATCCGATTTCTACGCGGCCTTCGATGTCCAGCAAAGATTCGATGCGCGCACGAGAGCCCAAGCGCATGTGATGATCACACTTAGGACATACATGCAGGTTCGCTGCCAGATCCTCGTTGTAGAGGACAGACTCGCAAGAGGGGCACTTGACCCACAGCCCCTCAGGGACACGTTTAGTGGTCGTTTCCGGCGTTTGTGTTTTATTGATACGCGGCGGAATGAGTTTACCAAGCCAGCTCATTTTGTTTGTCCAGCGTCTTGCGGTGCGGTGCGTGCCCCGTTCATCGCCTGACGAATATGTCCGAGCCAATCTGCGCCTGCAGTGATAGCAGCCTGAGATTGTTCAGCGACCGGCAAACCTGCACAAGCCTTTGTCATGGTGTCAATCAACTTACTACCAATCACGACCGCATCAGCCACCAAACTAATGCGCTGTGCGCTCTGTGCATCACTGATACCAAAACCCACACCGACTGGCAAAGAGACATGCTTGCGGATTCCCTTGAGTCGGCTCGCGACATCAGTGGTATCCAAATTGCCGGCGCCCGTGACGCCATTGAGTGACACATAGTAGACATAACCACGCGCGATCTTGCCAACAGCCTGGATGCGCGCCTCAGTCGAGGTAGGCGCCAACAAAAAGATCGGCGCAATGTGATGCTTGCCTAACAGAGTGAGAAAGTCGCCGATTTCCTCGGGCGGATAATCCACTGTCAACAAACCATCCACACCGGCGAGCTCTGCTTGCTCAGCGAACGCTTGTTGCCCAATATTTTCAATGGGATTGGCATAACCCATTAGGACGATAGGCGTAACCGTATCCTGCTTGCGAAATTCGGCCACCATCGCCAACACATGCTTGAGTCCAATTCCTTGCGCAATCGCATGCTCCGCGGCACGCTGAATGACCGGGCCATCCGCCATCGGATCGGAGAAGGGAATGCCGAGTTCGATCACATCCGCACCGGCTTTCACCAAGGCGTGCATCAAGGGCACCGTCGTTGCAGGCAAAGGATTACCCGCAGCAATGTAGGGGATTAGCGCCGCCCGCTTGTCTTGAGCGGCACGCGCAAACGCTGCGGCAATGCGATCAGTAGGTGTGGCCATGTGTTGTATTCAAACCTTTCAAACTTTTTAAAGCACCATGCCTGCGCGCTGTGCAACGGT
>JBILHV010000107.1:0-5852 GCA_044350305.1 Burkholderiaceae bacterium | reverse complement strand
TTTGATTATGGATGATATGGTCGATACGGCCGGCACACTTTGTAAGGCGGCGCAAGCGCTCAAAGAGCGTGGCGCAGGAGCGGTCTATGCCTACTGTACGCATGCGGTGTTGTCGGGTGGTGCGATCGAGCGCATTAATGGTTCTGAGCTCACCGAGCTTGTCGTGACAGACACCATTCCCTTATCTGAGGAAGGGCGCGCTTGCGGCAAGATCAGGCAATTATCCTGCGCAGCATTGCTAGGCGAGACGATTTTACGAATTTCCAACGCAGAGTCAGTGAGTTCACTGTTCGTTGACTAGAGCGTAAAGAATTTGCCAGCCACTGGTCGCGGTGGTCGGCAAACGCGTTGACTGATAGTCAGGCAACGTTTTAACCGGGTGATATCCACCCTTTTTGGAGTTTTTCATGCAATTTAATGCAACCCCACGCAGCGTACAGGGAACGAGTGCGAGCCGCCGCCTGCGCCGTGCGAGCCGCGTCCCAGCCATCGTTTATGGTGGCAAAGAGCAGCCCGTCAATATCGAACTTGATCACAACGAAATTTTTCACGCACTGCGCAAAGAGAAATTTCATGCATCGATTCTCGACATGCAACTTGAAGGCAAAAGCCAGCAAGTGCTGTTGCGTTCGGTTCAGTGGCATCCCTTCAAGCAAATCGTGATGCACCTGGATTTCCAGCGCGTTTCTGCAGATCAAGCCTTGCACACCAAGGTGCCACTGCACTTCATCAACGCTGAGATTTCGCCGGCTGTCAAAATCAGCGCAGCGATCATCTCGCACGTGTTGACTGACCTCGAGATCTCTTGCTTCCCAGCCAATCTGCCAGAGTTCATCGAAGTCGATCTGAGCAAATTGGTAGGTGGTGGTTCGATCCACTTGGCTGAGATCACGTTGCCAAGCGGCGTGACCCACGTTCCCCATCGCGGCGACACCAACCCTGTGTTGGTGACTGCAATTGTGAAGGGTGGCGCAAGCGATGATGCTGACGCCAAGCCAGAAGGCGCAGCCCCTGCTGCACCAGCCGCTTAAGGTTCGAATGGTTCTGAGCCCTTTTGGGTTCAGTCGCCTTACGTTCTGATCGCCCCGCTCGCGTTTTGCGCAAGCGGGGCTTTTGCTTTCTAATGCAGGCATGTCTAATTCAATCAAACTCATCGTGGGTCTCGGCAATCCAGGCGCGGATTATGAGCGCACGCGTCATAACGCGGGCTTTTGGTTGGTTGATGCGATTGCAGAGGACTTGCGTGCGAGCTTTACCAGTGAGAAGTCTTTTTCAGGGCTAGTGGCCAAGGCACGAGTGCAGGCCGAGCAGGTCCTTCTTGCCAAGCCTCAAACATATATGAACCGTTCAGGCCAGTGTGTGGGCGCCTTAGTCCGTTTCTATAAATTGGAAGCACAAGAAATTCTGGTCCTGCACGACGAGCTTGATCTCTTTCCGGGTCAGGTCAAAGTCAAGCAAGGGGGCGGTCACGCCGGTCATAACGGGTTGCGGGATATCCAGTCGGCGCTGGGTAGCGCAGACTTTTGGCGTCTGCGTTTGGGTATTGGTCACCCGCGAACCCTTAGCCTGACCCAAGAGGTTGCAGATTTCGTTTTGCATCCGCCTCGCAGAGAAGATCAGACCGCGATTGATGATTGCCTGACGCGGTGTCGCGCTGTGATGCCGCTTTTTTTGACGGGTGACTTTGTGCGTGCAACAGCGCAGCTGCATCGTGACAATCCTGCATGAGTCAACAAGCGCGCGCGACAGGCCTGTTGCCGTTTCGTCAAGAGTTGACGCAGTGTCTTCGCTTTATTAGACGCCCGAGCCTAAAAAGAACGTTCGCTAACCGTCCTGCCGCGGCGCGCGCGTTTGGAGCCTGGCACGCTGATTGGTGGCCAGGCATTGCACCCAAGCGATTACTGGCGTGGGCGGCGATGCTTTGGCTCGTCAATATCGTTTTATTGGGCCCGCTCGTGTTGACTGTGTTCGAGTTGAGTGGTGCGACGCATCGGCTCGATGTGCGCAATCTCCCCTGGTTTCTGGCGTTAATTTGGGCGCCTATCGTGGAAGAGCTGTTGTTTCGCTTTGGCCTCAGGCGTCCGATCCAGGGGCTTTGGTTGGTGCCAGTGCTTATCCTGGTCTTTTTGAATGGGTTGCAATGGTGGGCCGGCAGTTTGCTGGGCGTGTCCGTATTGACTTTATGGTGGTTGGGACGCTGGAACGTGATGCCACGCGTCTGGGCGTGGCCCTGGCTGAGAGCCTATTGCCGGCATTTCCCTTGGGTCATGCACGCGTCGGTTCTGGCCTTCGCTGCCTTGCATTTGCATAACTTCCAGTTTGAGCAGATGGCATGGTGGATGATGATGGTATTGGTACTCCCCCAGTGGGTGACGGGCCAGGTATTAGCCTGGATGCGTGTTGAGCGCGGTATTGGTGCGGCGATGTTGTTGCATGCCCTCTTTAATGCGGGGCCACTTGCTGTCGTATGGGTAGGACTGCAATTCGTAAATGGATCCACTTAATTTTTAGTTGAGTATTCCTCGCGTAACTGTCGCTTTAAGACTTTGCCGATCTCACTGCGGGGGAGGCTCTCAACCAACAGCAAATCAGCTAAACGTTGGGTTTTGCCTACTCTTGTATTGAGCCAGGCAAGTAAGACGTCAGCGGTGATCGTTGTCTGCGGTCGCAGCACCACATAGGCAACGGGCGTTTCTCCCCATTGTCTTGACGGTACACCCACGACGGCGGACTCACGCACTGAGGGGTGTTGATTGAGTTCGGCTTCGAGATCGCTGGGATAAATATTGAAGCCGCCCGAGATGACCATATCTTTTTTTCGGTCAGACAAAATCAGAAAGCCGTCTTCGTCATAACGTCCGATATCGCCGGTGCGAATAAAGCGCTTACCCTTCGCGTCAAACCATTCCACCTCGCGCGTTTTTTCGGGCATGCCGAAATAACCCTCCATCATGGCGGCAGAGCTACCAACGATTTCGCCGGTTTCACCCGGTGAGACTTCACGACCCTGCTCATCGATTAGCCGGATATCGTGTCCGCTTGCCGGTCTTCCGATGGTGTGCAGTTTGTGAGGATAGTTGTGGGCTTCGAGCTCACAGCGGCCCCCGCCTTCGGTCATGCCATAGATCTCAGTTAAGCGGCCTGGCCAGCGACGCAATACCTCGGTCTTGAGTGCGGCACCGAACGGCGCACTCGTCGAAAACTTTGCTTCAAAAGACGAGAGATCGAACGCATTAAAATGGGGATCATCCATGAGTCGCTGATATTGCACAGGGACGAGCATCGTGTGCGTGACGCGATGCTGCTGGGCGAGCTCTAAATAGCGACGGGTATCGAACTTCGACATCAAGATCACGGTGCCACCCAAGGCGAGCGTGGGCAAGAGTGCGACGAGAGTCGTGTTGGAATACAGAGGGGTGGACGCCAGCATGATCGTATCTGGACCATAGCCATTAGTCGCGGCCCGTTGCACATGCGCCCAACGCATCGAGCACGGCTGCACGATCCCTTTTGGTGTCCCGGTCGTGCCGGACGAATAGATCAAATTAAAAGGCCAGTGCGGCTCGGGAGCGACGGGGGTCGGGGCAGCGTCTGTGGCGACCCAGTTTGACCAGTCTGCTGCGCCGCCTGAGGAGTTGTCGAGCCATACCCTCTTGAGCCCCTCTGCGGCCTGGCCGTCGGTTGACCATTGGCGCGCACAAGCCTGATCCAGAAACAAGATCGTGGCGCCAGAGTTGGCCAGCATGGCGGAAAGGTTTTGCGGGGTGGCGGAGGGCGGCAGAGGGGTCATGAGCCCGCCCGCCCGAAGAACACCTAAAAATAGCGCAACGTATGCAAAGGAGGTGCTCGCACAGGCGGCGACGGCCTGGCCTTGTCTTAGCCCATCCCGTTGCAGGCTGCTGGCTACTTGTCCGATCAGCTTATCCAACTCAGCGTAGGTGAGGGTGTGCCCCTCCAGTATTAAGGCTGGTTGAGTCGGACGCACTGCGGCCGTGACATGGACCAGTTCCGGGATGGATCCGAACGGACGAGTGAGGTGGTCATCGAGATACATGGCGGGACCCAAAGCGTTAAACTCAATCCTCATATTCTATACAGCTGTTCCACCCTTCAGAAATTCAGGATTCTCATGGCTCTGCAATGTGGCATCGTTGGTTTGCCCAACGTCGGTAAATCAACCCTTTTTAATGCCCTCACGAAGGCGGGTATTGCCGCCGAAAACTATCCTTTTTGTACGATCGAGCCAAACGTAGGCGTGGTCGAGGTACCTGACGCCCGCTTAGGCAAGCTCGCTGAAATCGTCAACCCCGAGCGCATCTTGCATGCCACGGTTGAATTTGTGGACATCGCAGGCTTGGTGGCTGGCGCCAGTCAAGGCGAAGGCTTGGGCAATCAGTTCTTGTCACACATCCGCGAAACCAACGCCATCATCAACGTGGTGCGCTGCTTTGAAGACGACAACGTCATCCACGTCGCCGGCCGTGTCGATCCGATTTCTGACATTCAAGTGATTGAAACTGAGCTTGCCTTGGCCGATATGCAAACCGCTGAAAAAGCCTTGCATCGCTATCAAAAAACTGCACGCTCGGGCGATAAAGACGCACAAAAAGTTGTTGCGATTCTTGAAGTGGTCATCAAACAGTTAAACGATGCGCAGCCGATTCGTGCGCTCGGTTTGTCAGACGAAGACATGGCCTTGATTGCACCGCTATGCTTTATCACTGCCAAGCCCGCCATGTACGTAGGCAACGTCAGTGATCACGGCTTTAAAGACAACCCGTTGCTTGATCGCCTGACAGAATACGCCACCGCACGCAAAGCACCCGTCGTGGCGATCTGCGCCGCGATTGAATCCGAAATTGCAGAACTGCCTGACGACGATAAGGCAGTGTTTCTTGAAGACATGGGCATGCAGGAGCCAGGCTTGAACCGTCTGATTCGCGGTGCCTTCACCTTGTTAGGTTTGCAAACCTATTTCACCGCAGGGGTAAAAGAAGTACGCGCCTGGACTGTACCGATCGGCGCAACAGGGCCACAAGCTGCCGGCGTGATCCATACCGATTTTGAACGTGGCTTTATTCGCGCGCAAACCATTGCGTATGAAGATTTCATTACCTTCAAAGGTGAGCAAGGTGCCAAAGAAGCAGGCAAGATGCGTGCTGAAGGCAAGGAATACATCGTGCAGGATGGCGATGTGATGAACTTCTTGTTTAACGTGTAGATAGGGCGCCCGCCATGGCAGACATGCACATTATCCCCATTGAGCCTTTGCGTGCTGCAGTGCGCTACCTCGTTTCCGGCTTTGGCAGCGACGCTCGCGAAATCGAGCTCGTCACTGAAAATTTAATTCAAGCGAACCTAACCGGACATGACTCGCATGGTGTCGGTATGTTGCCCCGCTACACGGAAGCCTATCTTGAAGGGAGCTTGAAGCCTAACGCCAAGATCCAGACGCGTATGGATAGCGGCACGATGATTGGCCTAGACGGCGAGTGTGGTTTTGGCCAGGCGATTGGGCATCAGGCGATGGAGTTAGCGATCGCTCGTGCAAAAGAGCATGGCAGCTGCATTGTGGCGCTGGGTAATTCTCATCACCTGTGCCGGATTGGCGCTTGGGCCGAAATGACCGTCGCCCAAGGGTTGATATCGATTCATTTCGTCAATGTTATTTCGCGCCCCATCGTTGCACCCTTTGGCGGTGGCGATGCGCGTTTTGGTACCAACCCTTTTACGGTGGGTATCCCCGTGGCGGGTCAAGATCCGATCTTGCTCGATTTTGCGACCAGCATCATTGCGCAGGGTAAAGCCCGTGTCGCTTTCAACAAGGGCGAGCAACTGCCTGAAGGCTATCT
>JBILHV010000106.1:0-5868 GCA_044350305.1 Burkholderiaceae bacterium | reverse complement strand
ATGCAAGGAGAGTACCCAACATTGTCAACATACGGCTTTCGGGCACTTCAATACGGTGCGGTTAACAATGCGAATGCCCTCGTGGCAGGAACTGGTATTGGCTATAACCCAGGAGCTGCCGGTGTCTTAGTGTTCAGCCCCAATGTTGAGAGTACTCTCGCCACCACTATTCACACGTCAAGCACTGGCTATCAGGCTGCTTTGTTTGATAAACAATTGGGCACGAATCGGATTTATGCAACGAATAGCATTGATATTATTCGTGGCGTTCCTATTAGTGAGGGAAGCAGCTACGCCTTTGCTAACTTGAACGGTAATTTATCAGAGAATAATTTTTATGCCCGTCGTGCACTTGATCAGATTTATAAATATGGGGTGTCGGCTTTAGTTGCTGGAGGCGTTCACTCAAATGAAGACGGGAATTTCCTCTACACCCTACGCGACCCTGCAAATGTTGTGACGCCAGTCTGGGACACTCGACTTGGAAGTGTTCCTAACGCTGCAATTTGGTCGTTGGAATACTCCGCAAAAGACGACTTACTCCTTGCAGGTCTGATGGGCAGAGGTATCTTTATTCTGCCTGATGTCACGACCTATTTCCCGGAGGCCACTCAATTGGTATTTGGGCAAGCAGATAACGCTAGTTCGCCTAGCGATGCTCAATTAGTCGATGGAACAAACTTGTTGGGCACCCCTTTTAGTCGCAGTATGACTAAAACAGGTATTGGCACATTGAGCCTAGTTGGAAGAAATGCCCTATATAGTGGTGGAACGTATTTAAATAATGGCGTGACGCTGGTCAACGCAGATGCGAACTTAGGCGCCCCGAATGTTGGTGTGTGGTTTGATGGTGGCACACTTAAATACGATGCCGCATTTGCTTTGAATCGACCCATTGTTTTGCAGTCAAACGATGGCGTCATTGATACCGGTAATCTGGCAATTACCCAAGGAAACCAACCTATTAGTGGTGTTGGGGGGCTCGCTATTCAGGGCGGTGGGAGCTATACATTTAATGGCGCTAACTCGTATGCTGGCCAAACTCTGATAGCTGCCGCAACAGTCAACGCTAGCTTAGATAGTAATTTTGGCGCACCATTGAGCGCAGTGATACTAACCAGCGCAACGTTAAACCTAACAAATGGATTTATCCCCAATTTGGCTAGCGCCTGGAACAGACCTTTATTCATTGGACCTGGCAATAGTCTTCTAAATACCAATAGCAACGCTTTGGCCTTTACCGGTGGAGAAATCGATACATACGGCCCGTCCGGCGGCAGTCTATCTTTTGCTGGCACACCAATGACCATGGGGGCGAATCTTAAACTCAATGCAATATGGAATGCGGATTTAGCTGTTCCTGCTGGAATGGTATTGCGCGGGACAGGGGGTGTGACGGGAGATTTAAATGTGGCTGGAACGTTGCATCCCGGAAATTCCCCTGGAACGTTCGCGGTAGTTGGTTCAGTAGTCCAAGCCCCTGGCAGTACCATTGCTTTAGATATTGATGGCGCAGGAACAGGCAATGGTGCAGGGAATTATTCGCGGCTCGTTGTAGGTAATTACTACACTGCGGGCGGTAATGTCTCGCCAATCTTGAGGGGCATGACAGGTGATGCCACCAATACCTTCAGTCCGCCGATTGGTCAGGGCTTTTCGATTGTGACTGCTTTAGGTGGTGTGCTGGGATCTTATGACTCTGTTACCCAACCCCGTTCAGGACTATTGCCAGGGACTCGATTTGATATGGTTTACGCAAGCAATGCCGTCACTGCGTATGCCACTCCTAGTGCCTATTCAAATATTTCTGCTGCTGGGGTGGCGTCCAACAACAATCGTCAACAACTAGGCGGAGTGCTTGATCAAAATCGACCCGCCGCGGGTATTCGCCCAGACAGTGCGACGTCCAAAGCGTTGTATGACGGTCTTTATGCGCAATCTGCCAACACTTTGCCATCTTCTATGGATCAACTTGCAGGTGTAGCCTACCCACAGCTCTTACAACAAAACTTTGAAAATACCAAATTTCTAATTGATCAAACGATGCTGGAAATTGGTAACCAGCGTCGCGGTGAGGGAAGAGGCCAAGTCGTTTCTGCCAACAGCTCTGCAGACAAGAATATGGATGCATCTTCGGGTTCTAATGAGCGGGCTTGGTCAATGGCAATAGGACGCGTTTCCAAATTACAGGGAGATGGGGTCGGTCATCAGATGAACAATACGCTCAGAGGCTTGTTGGGCGGCCTACAGAAGCAATTCACTCCGCAGTCACTTGCCGGTCTTTCTGTTGCGTATGCAGATAGCAATCCAACCACTATTCAAAATATGGGTAGTGGTCCGATGCAAAATTTACAGGTGATGGCGTATGCAAGCCACTCATTGGATTCAGGATATTTTATCCAGGGCTCTGCGGGCGGGGGAGTGGGGCAGATCTACGCGAATCGTTCTATTTCGATGCTTAATGCGTCTTATAGTTCGACCTTACGGACATTAAATGCTGCTGCGTCTGCCATGGTTGGCTGGGCGAGTCCAGTGAGTAATGACCAACCAAGGCTTGAGCTTGGATTTGGCTTGAACTATATATCCATGAGAAATCTTGGATTGACTGATAGTGGAAGCCAGAGTGCGTACAACTTAAATATAGCTAGCGGTAACACCCAGTCCTTAAATGCTGCTTTTGGACTCAAGGTGAGTAGTCCCATCAAACAGATCAATGGCGTTAATTGGCGAGCTTCCGCATTAGCGGGGGTCTCACATGAATTTTTGTCTAATAATGTTAACGTCAACACCACTTTTATGAATCAAGCGCTACAAGTTCAAAGTGGATCGATTGGGCGATACCGCGCCAATCTTGGCGTGAGTGTTTCTGGTGATGTTTCTCAATCCACCTCCATTAGCATTGGTGTTTTTAATCAATTTGCCAGTAACTGGAATGCTACTGCGGCCGTTGCTTCTCTAAAGATTGCGTTTTAATTCTGGCAGACTTAAGTCGGCGTGCGCGATCGCCCTTGCTTTGAAGTGAATCGTTTCTTCCCCCATCAAGACAGTTCTCCGACTGGTCTTCGATTTTCACTACGAATTCCTCGACGGTCAGCCATCGTCATGTCGGCGCCGGACACATGATTTATAGTCTCACTTGAAAACTAACTTTCAAAATTTCCGTGAGCGCTTGTGATGAATGGACTCTTGGCTGTTTGGAATGATTGCGATGAGAGTGTGCTCGAAAAGTATGAGCACTGGTACATGAACGAGCATCTCCCCGACCGCGTCGGCTTGCCGGGTGTTCAACAAGGCGTACGCTATGAGACCACCAACCCTTCACCGCAGAGCGCGTCCCCCCGGTTTTTCACGAGTTACGATCTGGATGATGTGAGCGTCTTAGAGGCGCCGGCCTATCAGGCAGCGTTGCTCAACCCGACGCCTGATACCCAATTCATCATGGCGCATTTTAAAAACATGTGCCGTACGATCGCGCGACTCGTCGACTATGAAGGGCGCGCTGCGGGTGCGTGGGTGCTGACGTTAAGACTAGGGCAAATTCAAGGCGGAGATAAACCTAGGCATACTGATATGGAGGCGTGGCAGAAGGTATTACGTGCGCATGTACCTGCGGCGGCATGTCGTTGGCGGCTGTATGAATCGATTCTGGCCAAGCGGCTTGTGGCTCAGACATCCTCGGTCACTGAGCCATCGCCGGAGGCTCGGTTTCGTCCGGGCACTGACACGGTAGCGCATGGTGTGTTGGTGATAGAGCATCTGCGCGCCGCTGATGCAAAACGGACTGTTAACCAATGGATGTCGTTGCCTGATGTTCAGTCCTTGCTTCATCCCTCGGACCGAATGGACGAATTTATCGAGATGGCGCGCTTAGACGCACGCGCGATGACACACATCGGTTATAAGTTTTAACAAGCTATCCTTCAACATTCAGAAAAAATACTTTTCTCCACTTTATTAAAAAACTGAGTCACGTATGCATAGCAAGCCAATTCAAGTGCTTTTAGTTCAGGGTGCCAACATGGAGTATTTGGGGATTCGTCAGCCCGAAATATATGGCACGACGACCCTAAGCGAATTACACGAGCAGCTTATTTCTCATGCAAAAACGCTAAAGATCATGCTCGATATCAGAACAACAAATCTTGAGGGCGAAGTGATCACCTGGGCCTATGAGGCTGACCGCAAAGGCTACGACGCCATGCTCATCAATCCCGCCGGTTTCACTTATGCGGGGTATGCGCTAAGAGATTGCATCAAAGCGTTAATCATGCCGACGGTGGAGGTGCACATGTCGAATATTGAGCGTCGCGGCATGAAGTCCGTCACTGCCGAGGCCTCCGTTGGCGTAATCACTGGTTTTGGGCGAGACTCTTACATCTATGGGCTAAATGCCATCGTCGATCTAGTGAAAGGCAAATCTTAAAGTCGACGTCATAGCGTTCTTGCATCCGATTCCGGTTGGAGGTGGTTTCATTTCAGGTTACGCTTCTTGTTCGCAACCCTGATTTTTGGAGAAGAAATGTTTAGTCACGTCATGGTAGGTGCAAATGATTTAGAGGCGTCAAGGAAATTTTATGACGCAGTCTTTGGTGCGTTGGGTATTGCACCGGGTGTTATCAACCGAGATATTCGCTACTTCTATCGCACACCGACAGGTGTGTTTGCGTTCACATTGCCGATTGATAACCAAGCAGCCACGCCGGCTAACGGTGGCACGATTGGTTTTGCAGCGAAGGGACCAGAGCAAGTCGATGCGTTTCACGCAGCTGGTGTTGCGAATGGTGGAACAACCTGTGAAGATCCTCCTGGCTATCGCGAAGGTCCTGCCGGTAAGCTTTACCTCGCCTATTTGCGCGATCCAATCGGCAACAAGATTTGCGCGATGTTCAGAGTGCCGAAGTAAAACGTTAGCGCCGACTGACTGCTGCGCCTCTACTTACTTGGGCAGCAGTCGATCTGCAGCAATACAGACCGGTATCAGATCCGGAATCACCAGACGCGTGAAATGTGCGAGTGCGGGTCGCATCGCTTCAATACCTTGTGGGGGTGGCCCCATCGTGGGGAGCATGGCTAACGCCTCGGCCTCAGCTGCGCGGATGGTGCTTGCACGGGCTGCAAGCATCGCTTGGGGTGCGTACAACGCACCGAGCCAGTTGGGGAATGTTTCGATTAGCCGAGGCCAGCGGACTAATTCTAGATAGAGGCTAGGGATGATGCCCCCTTGTGCACCTTCGTGGTGTTGCGCCAGGTTGCGAATCGCTGTTGCAAGCGCGGGATCCAAGGTGTCAATTCGGGGCAAAGGTGGTAGTTGCGCAGCCGTTACAAGTAAAGGCGCTGCAGAGAGCGCGGCCGAGGTGCGTTCGACCCCTTCTAAACGCAAACGCAGTGCTGTCAGCGCAATCATGTTGGTGCAGTTGCCGCGGATGTAGGCTGCCATCATGGACTGGAAGTCATGCATTTGTGAGGGGCCAACACCCGCCGCATCCCAGGCTTGTAATGAAACAGGTGCGATGGTGGGTAGTTCGACAGCCTGTATCAAGCGATGGCGTGCCGCTGTCATTTCCTTTGAGCCTACCAATGGACGCACCCCAGCCCAGGCCCATTCGAGCACATTGGGTAGGGCTGCAAAGTGTCGCCAGATCAGATTGACCATTTGCAAGCCAGATACCGCGCGAATGTCTGCGTAGAGGGCAGAGATCTCGGGAGAGGCGTTTAGGGGGTGTATTTCGGGGAAATTGGTCATTTGTCGTGGCCGTTAGCGGAATCAAGCAAACCTACTGTATCAGGAATTGCTGGGCAAAGCGGTTGTGTCGTGAATGGGGCTATTAGGGGTAATTGTGGCGACTTTGCGTACAATCTGGCACCTAA